>JBCBLJ010000238.1:0-10208 GCA_038520195.1 Planctomycetota bacterium | reverse complement strand
CAATAATCGCAACCTCGCTCGTTGAGCGCGATGAATTGCCCGGTTTTGTTCTTCACAAAGAATGAAACGTCGGGAATCTGATTCAGCAATTCCAGCAGCGAATCCGCAGACGCCCGGCGGAAGAAGTTGCGAACAATTCGTGCATTTTTCATGCTTAAAATTTACACAGGATTGGGCATCGGATACAAGCTCTCAGGAGGCGTTTGATCAATACTGTTTTTAAATCGGTTCGAAACACATTCCCCGATCTAGTTTCACCGTCTTCGCTGACTCCCGATCTCGCCGTTCTTGGTTTTCCGGTCCAATGCCTTCCAGTTGCTTCGCTCGCGGATTTGCGATCCTTGTGTTGATGATCGCCCACCAGGCCGCTGCCGATGAATCCCCGCCGGCGCAGGAAACGGGACCGATCCAATTCAGCCGTGACATCCGTCCGATCCTTTCGGAGAAGTGCGTCTTCTGTCACGGACCCGATGAAGAGAATCGTGAGTCGGGTTTGAGACTCGATCGCCGAGACGATGCGTTGGACGCGATTGAGTCAGGGGATCTTCTTGAGCGAATCACCAGCGATGAGGAGGATGTGATCATGCCACCGCCTCATGCGAAGCTCCCGCTGACGGAGCGTGAAAAAGTGCTGCTGGCCAAATGGCTCGATGAGGGAGCGCCGTATGAGCGCCACTGGAGCTTCGCATTGCTTCCGTCGGAAGTCTCTGTGCCACGACCCGTGCCACGGCCCGGTAACGACGCGTGGTGTCGTTCCCCCATCGATCGCTTCGTGCTCGATCAAATGGAACGCCGCAATCTTCGGCCGTCGCCGCAAGCGGAGCCGGCACGATGGCTTCGTCGCGTCACGTTCGACCTCACCGGATTGCCACCGACACCGCAGCAACTCGATCAGTTCGAGGAGGCGATCCAACAATTCGGAGAGTCGGCCTACGAAGATGTCGTCAAGCGCCTGCTGAAGTCTCCGTCGTTTGGCGAACACATGGCGGTCGGATGGCTCGACCTTGCGCGCTATGCGGATTCGTACGGCTACCAGTCTGACAAACTCAACACGCAGTGGGCCTATCGGGATTGGGTCGTGCGAGCGTTCAATGACAACCTTCCCTACGACGATTTTCTGACCTGGCAGTTGGCCGGCGACCTGCTCGACTCTCCGACCGAAGACCAGCAACTCGCGACCGCCTTCAATCGAATTCACCGGCTGAACAACGAAGGCGGTGCCGTCTTCGAAGAGTGGAGAATCGAAAACGTGGCCGACCGAGTCCACACCTTCGGGACGGCCATCCTTGGTTTGACGCTCGAGTGTTGCCGATGCCACGACCACAAGTACGATCCAATCCCAATGCGAGACTACTACTCGCTTTCGGCTTTCTTTAACTCCATCGACGAGTCGGGCGTCTACGATCGAACGGCAAAGGTGCCCTGCCCTTCAATGCTGCTACCGACCGACGAGCAGCGGGCGACACGAGCGTCGGCGTCGGCTTGTGTCGACAACGACGAACAAGCCCTGCATCGCGAACGCCAGGCATCCGCGAAACGATTTGAGGCCTGGAAGAGGACGCTCGGGAAAGACGCCACGCCACCGATTCCCGATCTTCAGTTCGCGCTCGCTTTCGACCGTGCTTTCGAGAATTCGCTCAAAGTCCTTTACCATCCTTCCGAAGGTGATCGCCGCTGGACAGAGCCCCTTCCGGTCGTGCCGGTCACGGACACCAAGCTTCCGCGGTTGAACCCCAAAGACGCAAGCGATTTGGAAGACCTTGATCAATCACCCGTCCGGCAAGCGCTTGCGTTGGATGGGGAACGCGGTGTGACGATCCATGGTATCGAGCCTTTCGACCGCTGGATTCCATTCACCGTCTTGGTGACGCTGCGCGAGACCCAGCGAGCGACCGAGCGCAGTTTGATTGCTCATCACACGCGCGGCACCGACTGTGGCTACAACGGCTGGGACCTCACGATCGTTGACGGGCACATCGAGTCCCGTATGTATCGGGTCTGGCCGGGCAACGCGATCGGAATCCGGACGACGGAACGCATTCCGGAAGACCGCTGGCAGCAGCTGGCCGCGACCTACGATGGCTCGTCTCGGGCCGCGGGTCTCAAACTGTGGCTCGATGGTCGACCACTCGAAACGATCGTTTTGCGTGACGACATCAAGAAGAGTGCCAACGTGAAGGTCGACCACGGCGGCGAGTTCGTTGTTGGACAGCGTTTTCGCGCGCGCGGTCTGGAGGGTGGTCTGGTCGACGACGTGCGATTGTACGGTCGCGCTTTAACGCGCGAGGAGTTGAGCTGGCTTGCCGGTGACCGATCGGTCGATCCATCCGCTGACTACTTCGCTTCGGCCATCGATCCGCTCTGCCGTGAAAAGCTGGCGGCTCTCTCCGAATCTCGTAAGGCACTTGTCATGGCAGAAGAAGCGATGAACGAGATCCCGATCATGCGTGAGATGCAACAGCCACGGCCGACTCACGTCCTTCGTCGCGGACAATATGACGCCCCGACGAACGACCAAACGTTGGTCCAGCGAGATGTTTTGAGTGCGATTCCGCTTGCGTTTCCGTCCGACCAACCGCGCGACCGGCTCGGCCTGGCTCGATGGGTCACCCATCCCGATCACCCACTGACGGCCCGCGTCGCGGTGAATCATTTTTGGATGCGATTCTTTGCCGAGCCCTTGGTCCGAACACCCGAGAACTTTGGGTTGCAAGGTGAATTGCCGACACATGCGAGGCTGCTCGATTGGCTCGCCCGAGACTTTGTCCAACACCACTGGGACGTCAAGCGATTGTGCAAGCAGATCGTCCTCTCAGCGGTGTACCGACAGGACTCCGTTTCCCGGGTCGAACTCCAGGAGTCGGACCCCAGCAACCGCTTCTTAGCGCGAGGACCATCACACCGACTTTCCGCGGAACAGATTCGCGACGCGGCGCTGTCAGCGGCTGGTCTACTGGACGCAACCCCTGGCGGACCACCTGTCTCGCCGTATCAGCCCGGCGAGGACTTGTGGCGCGAAGCGAACGGAATGTCACCACCCTATCGACAATCCGTTGGACGAGCACTTCATCGCCGGTCGTTGTACTCGGTCTGGAAACGGACCGTACCGCTTCCGAACATGATGGCGTTTGACAGCAGCACCAGAGAAGTCTGCACGGTGAAACGGTCGCGGACCAATACGCCGCTCCAGGCATTGGTGTTGATGAACGATGTTCAGTATGTCGAGGCGGCGCGGGCGATGGCGGCTAGCTTGCTTCGAGGACGTCCGACCGATGAAGAACTGGTTCGCACTGCGTTTCGGATGATGACGGGACGGCGGGCCGATGAAACCGAACGAAATGTGCTGATCGAGTTGCTGCGTTCCGAGCGCAAGCACTACCGGGACCAACCCGCGTCGGCGGACCAGCTGATTGATCTGGGTGAGGCGGACACACCGAAAGATCTTCCGCCCGCCGAACTCGCCGCCGCCACGACGCTCTGTCAAGCAATCATGAATCTCGACGCAACGGTTTGGAAACGATGACGACTCAGCCGCCTCAAAACCCTCTCGCCACCACGCGGCGACACTTTTTTTCTGCCGCCGGAATGGGCGGCGTTGGACTGGGTACGGCCGCGCTGGGCGGGTTGCTCAGCGCCGAGTCGATCGACGCCGGCGCCGGCATGCATTTCACGCCGCGCGCCAAGCGAGTGATCTATTTGTTTCAATCCGGTGGCCCCGCCCATTTGGATCTCTTCGACCACAAGCCGCTGTTGAACAAGATGAACGGCGAAGAGTTGCCCGCTTCAGTCAGGGGCGAACAGCGACTAACGGGAATGTCTGCGAACCAATCATCACTGCCACTTGCAGGCTCGCATTTCAAGTTCGCGCGTCATGGTCAATCAGGGGCGATGCTCAGCGAACTCTTGCCGTGTCATCGAGAAATCGCCGACGAAGCATGTTTCATTCACTCGATGCACACCGAAGCGATCAATCACGACCCGGCGATCACGTTTTTTCAAACCGGTTCGCAAATCGCGGGACGCCCGTCGCTGGGGTCGTGGCTGTCGTACGGGCTCGGCAGCGAAAACGCGGACTTGCCAGCGTTCATTGTGCTGGTCTCCTCCAACCAGGGTGGTCAGCCGCTTTATGCACGTCTTTGGGGAAGCGGATTTCTCGATTCACGCTTTCAAGGAGTTCAGTTTCGTAGCGGTGCGGACCCGGTCTTGTACTTGTCTAATCCGGCGGGAGTTTCCGCGGGCAGAAGACGCGTCCAATTGGACGCGATCAATCAATTGAATCGGCATCAATTCGAGCGAGAACTGGATCCGGAGATCGAGTCGCGCATTGCCCAATACGAGATGGCGTACCGCATGCAACGCAGCGTCCCGGACGCGACTGATTTTTCCGATGAACCGGAAGCGACATTCAAGCTTTATGGCGACGATGCGAGGAAGCCTGGCAGCTTTGCGGCGAACTGCCTTCTGGCGCGGCGGTTGGCGGAGCGTGACGTGCGTTTCATTCAACTCTATCACCAGGGCTGGGATCAACACTCGAACCTGCCAAAGGGGATTCGCAATCAGTCTTTGGAGACCGATCAGGCATCCGCCGCGCTCGTCCAAGACCTCAGGCAGCGCGGCTTGTTGGAGGACACGTTGGTCGTTTGGGGAGGCGAATTCGGTCGAACGCCCTATTCACAAGGAACCCTCACCGCGACCAACTACGGGCGTGATCATCACCCACGCTGCTTCACGATGTGGATGGCCGGTGGCGGAGTGAAGACCGGGATGACTTATGGCACGACCGACGAATTCGGATACAACGTCGCGGAGAATCCGGTCCATGTTCACGACTTGAACGCAACGATCTTGCACTTGATGGGCATCGACCACGAGCGACTGACGTTCAAGTATCAAGGCCGCCGTTTTCGGCTGACCGACGTTCACGGCCGAGTGCTCGAAGCGATCTTGGCTTAGGCTACCGGTTGTTTCTAAGGTGAGTTGAGACCGCGAACCCGCGGCATTGGTGCACTGTCTCGTTTTGGAGACGTCTCGCTGTCCCTTTTCGGGGAGGTATCGGCCAATGCACCAGTTCCGGTCCGTTCGTGTGAACCAGGTCTCTGTCGCGGAGGCATTGCTGGTGCAGTGCTTCATCGGGATGGCGTTTGCATTTGACCTTCTGACCTGCGGTCGACTCGCGTTTACGTACCTGTTCGTCCCGATCATCGTCACGCAGTGGTCCGCATTTCGGATGCATCGTGTCGGGATGACTCTCTGGCACAATCCATTCGTGGTCGGGATCGGGTCGTCCATCGTCTCGTTCCTTATGCACGCGGTGATTCAAAACCCACACGCCCCGGAACTGTCGCTGGTCTCCGCGGGCGAAGTACGATCGCTGCTCGATCGGTTGATCGTGTCTGCAATGACCGGCGTGATGCTGGCGTTTATCGGTTTCTTGCTTGCGTTTCAGTGTGTAGTTCTCTCGTCGGCGTTGCAAAAACAATCGCGCGATTGAGAGGGCGAGCCGGTCCGACGTTTCTTCAGAGTTGGGCGTCGATTCATCGGGACGGCGCCACTCGGAACGCGAAAACGCCGCGAAGAAGAAGGTGTTGAGCGTTCTGACTGAGGCGTCGTTCCGCTAGTTCAGCATCTGATCGATATCAACTTTTGAGTAACCTTCCGCGCGAAGGCGAAACGCGGTTTGGACGGGGCCATTGAGGAGCACAATCAATCCCCAAACAAACAGCGCGATGGCGGTCGGGATACAGTAGCAGCCGAAGATCGTCAGAAACCCGGAGCCCAGCGCCGCGAACGCAAGAACACGCCCTTGGTAACGCATGATTTGGATACCCGCCAGGATGTGCAGGGCTGCCACGAGAACGAGTACAAAGCCGATTCCCGCGTACACGGCTTGGACCATCGGCTGGAGGTTGGCGGGCAATTGTTGATTGCCCTGCCGTGCGGCGATCGTGGGAAAAAGAAAGGCAAGAACGCCCATCATGATCCCCAGCAAACCTTCCAGAGCACCCTGAATGATCATGCAGATTCCCAGCGGAACCAGCTGTGGGATAAGACCCCGGTCGGTGCGGGGCTTGTGACCGCTCAACGAAACGTCAACGGCGTACGGATTCACGGCGTCGTCGAACGGGCTTCCCGGGTTCTGGTTCATTTGTCTTTAAAGCCGGGGCGAGAATGCCCGTCCTCCTTGATCTTCTTCAGTGCGCTCAACATCTCTTTGAGTTTATCCGGCTGAGCCTCGATCAGGTTGTTGCGTTCACCCGGGTCGGTCGACAGGTCATACAGTTCATACTTGCCGCGTCCTTTCTCGAACGTCAGCCGCTTGATCGGCTTGGCGTTCTCATACTCGAGCACTTTCCAGTTTCCGATCCGCAAGGCGAGGGTGGGGCCTTTATTGGGTTGTTGGAGCAGGTGATCGCGACCGTTCGCATTCGGCTTCCCGAGCAAGGCGGGCAAGACGTTGAAGCTGTCATGACAACCGCCCTCAGGAAGTGGCGTGCCCGTCATGGTGGCCATGCTCGCGGCGAGATCCACTGTGCAAACGATCTTGTCACTCTCGCCGGGCTCGATGGTCCCGGGCCAATAGGTGATGAACGGCGTGCGTGTGCCGCCTTCGTAGATGCTGTACTTACCCCCGCGATACGGTCCCGCCGGCTGATGGCTGCCGAGCTGTTCGATCGCGCCGTCCTGGTAGCCGTCGTCGAGCACCGGACCATTATCACTGCAGAAGACGATCAACGTGTTCTTCGTCAGATTCAAGCGGTCGAGGGTCTTGGTCAACTCGCCGACACACCAGTCCAATTGCACGATCGCATCGCCCCGAAAGCCCAGTTTCGTTTTCCCTTGAAATCGTTCGTGAGGCATGCGAGGGACATGAAGGTCGTGTGACGAAAAGAACAGGAAGAATGGTTCCTGGCGGTGTTTCTCGATCCATTCGATCGACTTTTCGACCCATGCATCGGCAAGGTCTTCGTCACGCCATCGCGCGGCATGGCCACCGGTGTAATAACCGATCCGTCCGATGCCATTGTGTACCGTGTGATTGTGTCCGTGACTCCAATCCATTTTCAGCGTCTTGCGGACCTCCGGATCGGAGCCCACGGGATGATCGGGACTGGGACGTTTGCGTCCGACCCACAGCGGGTCGGCAGGATCCAGGTTCACCACGCGATGGTTTTCGACGTACACGCTTGGGACGCGGTCGTTGGTGGTGGGCAAGAGGTAGCAATAGTCGAATCCAATTTCGAGCGGTCCCGGTTTCAATTCGCCGTTCCAATCCGGTGCCTCGCCTTTCCCAAGACCAAGATGCCACTTGCCGATCACGGCGGTCGCGTATCCGGCTTGCTTCATCAAGGAGGGTAGCGTCGCGGTCCCTGGTTTGATCAGCGCTGTTGCGTTGGGCGGTGCGATCCCGGCGCCCGGTTGGCGAAACGCATACATGCCCGTCAACAACGAGAAACGCGTTGGAGTGCAGGTCGATGCGCTGCAGTAGCCCTGCGTGAACCTCAAACCGCCTTCGGCGAGTTGGTCGATGTGGGGCGTCTGCAAGTCGGTCGCGCCGTAACAACCGACATCTCCGTATCCGAGGTCGTCCGCCATGATCACGATCACGTTGGGTTTTTCGGCGGCACCGGCCGTTGGAAGCAAAGCCAAGAACAGGATCACTGCGAACCCGATCAAAGTGCGGTGTCGCTGCTTTAGCGACTCACTAAAGGTAATTGATTGAACCATGGAATTGCTCCGCCTCGGCTTTGAAAAACTCATCCCGAGCGTCATGGGGCGACACTCGTCACCGCAAAGCCTAGTCGACCGAAGCGAGGTGAGCCAACACGCGGCTGGAGGAGGCACCGTGACGTATGATGAGCGGCGTCACCTGCGGATTGTTCACGGACCGTCGCCCTGCACTCGCAAGCCAAACATGTCGACTGAACCCAACCCTTTCGCCGACCGCGATCATTATCCAATGCGTCCCAAGACGCGCAACCCACTTGTGATCGTCGCGACCGTCTTGGGCATCGCTTTTGTTGGGCTTCTCTTCTTGGTTGGCACCGTCGCGTTGACCGCCTACCGACATGTCCGGCCGAGTCCAACGGTATCGCTATCGCCGCGGTCACACGACTTGCGTACCGAATTTCGGCAATTCGAGGACTCGGTAGGTGCGGCATTCCATGGTGCCGTCTCCGACGAACATGCTGAGATTGAAAACATGTTGTGCGATGCTTTTGAAAAGAGTCGGGCCGGTCGGAGTGTTACCTTCAACCTCCCGATGTTTATCGAATCCGTCATGCAAAGTCCTTACGCCGACGGCATCGACTTGCGCGAGCAGTTCCTTTTACGAAAGTCACTTACCGTTTATCCACCCGAGGTGATTGCGTCGGACTACGAACGCGTCCTCACGATCCATACTGATACGCAGAATCCGAAGTTAGCGCGGGCGGATCTCTTCCTCTATACCTCCGAGGACCAAGCGGTCTCGACTCGCGTTTACCTGGTGCGAAGCAGACGGGGCTGGGAGGTCTATGACATACTCAAGCTGGAAGACGGTCTACGGGTCTCCGACGAGTATGCGTCTTACTTTGCCGCCCAAGATCGTTCGAACTTCGAAGAATCGGCTGCGGTCATCGAGTTGATCGAGGAGGCGACCGTGCAACTCGGGGAGGGTGAAACAGAAACGGCGATGGCGACGCTGCGGCGCGCCGAAACCATTTCGGTGGAACCGGCGTCGATGACCTTCGCGAAGTTGCGAATCGCGTACTGTTGGATGAGCATGAACGAATACGCCGAGGCCCAACGTGTTTTGTTGACCATCAATGACCCCGAACGATGCTGGGGCGTGTGGCCCAATCTGGCGATCTGCTGCACCTACTTGGATGACTACGAGCAAGCCAAAAAGTATGCGGACTTGGCCGCGGCGCAGTGCGAACGTCATCCCAATGTTGAGTCGATCTTTTCAACCTGCTATGCCGCGATGGGGCGCAGTGAGGATGCCGCCGACGCGATGGCCAATGCGCTCCGATTGCTGCCAGCTGACGAGTACTTCTTCTCCAATGTGTCGGACAACGCGCGGATGAAAGACCTGTCACTTCTCCTGGAGAGTCTCGACAAGAATCCACGGGCGATCGATTCACGCTGGCTGACGCTCGTCGCTCAATGCGAATCCAACTCCCAGTGGGGCGCACTGCTGTTGAACCATGTTGAGTCCAACACCGTCCCGGATGGGATTGGCGAGCTAATCCAAGGTCACCTCGCCGAGCGCGACGGAAACCTGGACGCCGCGGCGCGGTGGAGTCTCAAAGCGATGCGATCGTCGAACTCCGATGAGATTCGTCGTTCGGCGCGACACGAACACATGGAACGAAGGCTCTTGGAAAACAATGTCCCTCAGCTCTTCGCGGAGAGCCTGAACGCTCGCGAGACCGCTCTCGATTTGTTTTCCGAAGCCGATTACGGTTTTTCCGGAGATCACGAGCAGGCGGCCCGTGCGGTGCAAACGGAGAAACGGCTGGCTAACTTCCCGATCCGATTGGCGCTTGCCGGTTACCTCTACTATCTCGCCGACAATTACGCCAAGGCGGCGCCGTTGCTGGAAGAATTCCATGCAAACAACAGGACGCGCAGCGAGGAAGAAAGATGGATCGATGACGTGGCCGACACGGCACTGGCGGAGCTTTGGCTCGATGCGGGGGAGCTCCGAAAATATCTCGCGCAGTGGGAAAGTGACGAGGCCAGGATGGTGCAAGCTTTTAGCTATCTTCGGGGCGACGCCTGGGGCACTCTCGCGGAAACCTTTCTGGGGCAGCCCGCGGGCAACCCGATGACCGAATTGATCGGCGACGTCCTTCGCGCCGAAAGAGACATTCGGGGCTCGCACAGTGACGCGTATGAATACGGAGACTTTAATCCGTCGCGGCAGGAAGCTGTCGGGCGATACAACCAGGCGATCCGAAAAGCACGCTCAACATTCTCCAGGCAGCATGAAGTCTGCGAGTCTTTGACCGCGTCGCTCACCCGCTTGGTGGTCCAGACGGGCTTGCCCGCGGAATCGGTCAGGGTCGAGGTCGACCTTCAAGAAAGAATGCTGGACGTCGCACTGTCGGTCGCGACGGAATTCTCAGACGGCGCACAGATGGCAGAGTGGGCCAAGCAAATCGACTTCATTCCGCAGGAACAGCTTTCGGTGAGAGGTCTTCGCGGCTTGAGGATGCTGGGCGAAT
>JBCBLJ010001029.1:0-2432 GCA_038520195.1 Planctomycetota bacterium | reverse complement strand
GGTTAAAGCTCCCGGACGAGGAGACTGGAATCCAGTTCGCGGCGATGCCGATTCCCGTTGGTGATTACCCGCTCAAGCCGAGGGATGTGATCACAAAGATCGGTGACTTCAACGTCAACAATCTCGGCAAGGTGAACCTAAACGAGAAGACGCAAGTGTCCTTTATTTACGCCGTCGAAAAGTCAACCGAAGGGGAGACGGTCCCAATGACCGTTTTTCGAGACGGGCAACAAATGCAGGTGAGCGTCCCCGTTTTTCGCGACGATCACTACTTGCTGGACTACATGCGCGACAAGCCACCGACGTACTTCGTCTACGGCCCGCTTGTTTTTGGGATCGGTTATCAAGACTACTGGACCACCATCGATGCGATCCTCGCTCGTGGCGGCACCGGTGCTCGCAGCGTTCTAGCGATGATGGCGGCGATGAAGCAACGGAACAATCCGTATTTGATCCGGCGTTTTGATCGTGCGACCGAGGACGGCGAACAACTCGTATTGGTTACCAAGCTGATTCGGAATCGGATGACGCGTGACGTCGTCCTCGCACCGCCGGCGGTGATCAAGGCGATCAACGGAACGGAAATCAAGTCGATTCGGCAAGCCGCGGAGGTACTCAGTCAGCTTGAAGAGTCGCAGTTGGTCCTCGAGTTTGATGACAACCGTTCAACGACCATTGTGATGGATCGGAAACAAATGGATCGCGAACACGACAATATCATGGAAGAAAACGGCATCGTCCGCGCCGCCTCACAGGATCTTCGCGACGTCTGGACGAAATAGGCTTTTTCCCTGGACCCGGATTCGAACGCCTTTGGAGATCCGAGCGATTCCGTGAATTCGTTACGCTGCGCGTCAGCCGGAGCTAGAACTGTATTGTGACCGCATTAAATCGGAACCACCGTCAGTCCTCCGTGACGGTCACCTTTCGTCCCAGAGCGTTTGATGAAACTGAGTATTCGCTCTCTTTTGATTGCGACAGAGGCGTCACAAGGCGATACACGACGAGCGGATGAGCCAGGGTGTTCGAAAGAATTGATCACTCACGCGCGCCGACGGCGTGGTCGCGGACGATATCGCATCCATTCTTGACAGACCAGACTCCCATGCAAAACACAAAGTCGACCAGTGAGTTGCTTGTCGCTGTCGGGGCGCTCACCCTGTCTTTGGTCGGAATGAGCGTCAAATGGGAAACGGTTGAGTGGATGCGCCCACAGGCCTCCGCGTTGTTTCTTCCGCTTTTCTTCTGTGCCATTTACTCCACGACCCGTTGGTTTGGAGTCGATTTGATCGCGGTGATTCGACAGAACACGTGGGCCATCTGGATGACCGCTGGGTTCGCTTTGCTGGTGATACTTGCACCGCTCCTTCGACGATCCGCCGTTCAGGAACCTCCAAGTGAACCGTCAAAGGGGTTGGCCCTGTTAGTGATCGCCCTGCTTGTTGGATCATTTTGGTTGATCAGGCGACAGTTTGTGAATGCAAAACCGATTCACTGGCCCAAACGCAGGGATAGCCAATGAGATGTAAAGTTCTTCTTTTCAGTAGTGGAGACCCCTTCAGAGCAAATTGAGAGCGCTGTCGCACGGATTTTGAGCTATGAAACCCGTATGAACCAAGTTGTCGAAGACGAACTCGGTCAATTCTATCGATCCTCAGTGCTAGATCGATTCAAGAGTGATGCCTCAGGGAGAGCACTTCCCAAGGACCCATCAACGAGTGGTCTGCGCAAGCTTCTTGGAAAACCGACGATCAACTTGGATATGATTGAATTAGAGGAATCGCCTGCTCGATTATCTCTTCAATTCTATCCCGATTGGTCGGTCGACTATCCATTGAGTGTCTTGATTGACGATTGGCGTGTTCTCAAGGTCTGGTGATGTAAGATGCGAAACGACAGAGCCAAGCAACTCGTGCTCGCGCGGACCGGCAATGAGCCATCGTGTGGCAATGACGTGGTGATCGAGGACGAACGCCAGCGCTGGGATACCGAACACGTGCATGATGCAGTGCTAGAACCAAGCCGTTCACCGAAGGAAGGATTGCGCGACTTTAGAAATGGAACGTCAATCGTCCGTCCTTGGTGACGGCGATCATTATGCGAACGAAGCCAATGGATTACAGGCACTGCGCAGAACGCTTGACGAGATTCGAGCACAAACTTGAGTCGCACCCAGACTTTGCTTTTGTCCACCGGGAGTTCGGATGGCGGTACACAACCTTCAATCCATGGGGCCGATGGGTTACTGGCTTGTGCGAATTTGATGGCGATGTTTTTAAACTGGATTGCTCCCTTGTTGCCGACGACGAACTCAATCGGGACGGACTCTATGCCGAATGGTATCTCGGCACGCCGCCATTTCTCCGTCTGTGGGCGTTTACGGTCGACGAAGCAATCGATCGAATCGCTTACGAGTACTGGATGACGCGTTT
>JBCBLJ010001155.1:0-1885 GCA_038520195.1 Planctomycetota bacterium | reverse complement strand
GTCGCAAGGAAAAAATCGACGATGCGCTCACCGGCGGCGTCGACATGCTCTTCAAAAAGAAAAACGTGACGCCTTACCGGGGCCGAGGCAAGTTTCGCGATGCCAATTCCATCCTCGTCTCCGGCGAGGAAGAAGTCCTGATCGAGGCCGACCGCATCCTCGTCTGCACCGGTAGCGTGCCGGCTTCCTTGCGCGGTGTCGAGGAGGACGGCGATCGAATCGGCAACAGCACGACCGCGTTGTCCTTCCCCGAAGTGCCAGAACGATTGGTCGTCATCGGCGGGGGCTACATCGGCATGGAACTCGGAAGCGTCTGGAATCGTCTCGGTAGCGAAGTCATCGTGCTCGAAGCTTTCGACCGAATCTTTCCGGGCATCGACCTCGAAATGGCGAATCTGGCCCATCGATCCTTCAAGAAACAAGGCATCGAGATCCGCACCGAAACGTTCGTGCAATCGGCCAAAGTGGTCGGCGAAAAGTGCGTCGTCGAAGTCAAAGACGGTGACGCGATCGAATGCGATCGAGTACTACTGGCTACGGGACGACGTCCCGCAACCGACGGGTTGTCGCTCGAGTCAATCGGGCTGGAAACCGACGGGCGAGGCTTTGTCCCGGTCAATGAAAACTTTGAAACGGCCGTCGAAAACATCTACGCCACCGGCGACTGCATCGGCGGCGCCATGTTGGCTCACAAAGCGATGGAAGAAGCCATCGTGTGTGTCGAACGGATCGCGGGCATGCATTCGCACATGAACTATGACGTGATTCCCGCGATCGTTTACACCCATCCCGAAATCGCGAGCGTCGGCAAGCTTGAGGACGAACTTCAAAAGGAAGGCGTGCAGTACAACAAAGGGATGTGTCCTTTCGGTGCGAATGGACGCGCCCGTACGCTCGGTGAGATCGATGGCCGCGTAAAGATTCTGGCCGACAAAACCACCGATCGAGTGCTGGGTGTTCATATCATCGGCGCACGCGCCGGCGACATGATTGCCGAAGCCGCTGCGGCGATGGAATACGGCGCAAGCGCCGAAGACATCGCGCGGACCTGTCACGCCCACCCGACGCTCGCCGAAGCCATGCATGAAGCCGCGCTCGCGGTAGACAAGCGAGCGATCCACACGGTCTGACAGCGGCGGCTGGTCCGGCTCGGTCTCGTGAGATTGGGTGTGGCTTCAGTGAGAAAGTGACGCTCTTGGGAAGCGTCTCGCCAACTGCGACTCCAACTGCATTCGCGGCGCACGCTCGGCTGCGATGCTTTCGACCCAAACTCGATTCGATCCCGTCGCTCTACTCGTCGAGATACTTGATCGCTTGAGTCTTGAGTTGCGGCGCGACGAGGCCAACTTCCTTGGCTTCTGCGGTCGCTTCGGCGAGCGTCAAGCCTGCATCTTTCACGCGGTGTGCCAGCCAGATCGCGCCCACCCGATTCGCCGATGCACAGTGCAGTAGAACGCCGGAATCCTTCTTGGCGGCGACCAGGTACTTGCGAATCGAATCGACGAGTTTCTTATTGATGTCGCTGGGAGAACTGATCTGGTAGCGATGAAACTGCAAACCCAGCTCCTCACAAGCTTGTTTCTCGTCCCAGCGTTCTTCATCCGGGTGCCGCAGCGAAATGATGGTCTTCACCCCACGGTCGGCAAGTTCCTTCAACGCGGCTTTGCTCGGTTGCCCAGCCAAATAGATCGGACCGGCCACATGCACGTTACGTGTATCCGGCAATTTCGCCGATTTCAATTTGGTTTTCGGTTCCTTGCTCGTCGCATCGTCGGCGGACGCCACGACGGAGAGCGACAACGTCAAGGCGCATAGTAGGGTAAGAGATCGAACGAGCCGCGTTTCTGATTGCGGAAGCTTTCGACCAATGATTCCCTCACCACGG
>JBCBLJ010001169.1:0-1780 GCA_038520195.1 Planctomycetota bacterium | reverse complement strand
GATGAGCCTGCCAAAAGTGTCTGCCCTGATTTTTGCCTTGCTGCTGTCGGCGGTGAGCCACTGGGCCACACCGGTGATGGCAGAATTTCCCGATTCGATCAAGATTCGAGGCGATTTGAAACGCGCCCGCGAGTCCTTCGAACAGACCAAACGTGGGACCGTGGCGTTTATCGGAGGTTCCATCACACAGATGAATGGATATCGCCCCATGGTGATGCAATCGCTTCGGGAACGTTTCCCGGAGACCGAATTCAGCGAAATCAACGCGGGCATCGCTTCAACGTGTTCTCACACGGGAGCGTTTCGGCTGGGGCGAGACGTCCTTGCTCACAAACCGGATCTTTTGTTTGTCGAGTTCGCGGTCAACGATGATCAGGACGCCGCTCACTCATTGCGGAATGCGGTCCGAGGAATGGAGGGCATCCTTCGCCAGGCGCGGTCGGTGCCCGACCTTGAAATCGTCGTAACGCATTTCGTGAATCCGACGATGCTGAAGAAGGTGCAGTCGGGCGACACGCCGGTTTCCATCGAGGCCCACGAATCCGTCGCCAAGCATTACGGTGTCACAACATGTAACGTCGCAGTGGAACTCGCGAAACGGATCACCGCGGGGACGATCACTTGGCAGGTCTACGGCGGCACCCACCCAAAACCGGCCGGCAATCGCGTCGCCGCCGACCTCATCGACCGTGTTCTAGATAAAGCCATGTCCGCGACAGACACTCCGCGGGCCAAATCACGGGTATTGCCTGATCCCCTCGATTCAACCAGCTTTTTCAACGGACGGCTGCGCCCCCAAGAACTCGTTCAACTTGGCGATGGCTGGCGGTATCACGTCCCGAAATGGGACGACTTGCCGGGATCGTTTCGCAGCCAGTTCGCGGAAAAGTCGCTCGCGATTGCCACCGAACCGAATGCCGAGCTGAGTTTTGAAACAAACGCGACCGCTGTGGGGCTGTATGTCTTGGCGGGGCCCGACGCCGGCGCGATCGAATACTCGGTCGACGATGGAGCCTTCGAGCGAGTTGATCTTTACCATCGCTTCAGCAAAGGCCTTCACTATCCCAGGACGGTGGTGCTGCGATCGGGGATGGACGACAAGAAAAAGAAGATCACGATTCGTGTGAGCGAAGTCAGCAACGACGCGAGTCAGGGACACGCGGTGCGGATTCTTCAATTCGTGGAGTCGTGAACGCAGCCGACGTCGGCGCGCTGCAACGCGCGTTTCAGCCGGGCAGCGAGCGATTGATGCGCGTCGGTCGCCGCCGCCTCATTCTGCGCATCAAATCACGACGCTACGGATCGGTCGGTTTTGGCGCCGCCGACTCAAGGTGTTTGTCAATCAAGTCCGACCAAACGGACTGAAACGAAATCAGGCCCATCGGTATCTCACCGACGCCCTCGGCGTTCACGGTGTAAGCGGCACTTTGGATTCCGATGAGCCGCCCGTCCTTAAGGATCGCACCGCCACTGGAACCAACGCGATAGTAGCCCTTGGCCAGGTACTGAATGCCGCTGGTGGTCTGCGCCAAGCCGACGATTTCAATCGGGTTGACCAACAGCGTCGGCGAGCCCGCTTTGTGCGGGAAGCTGAAATGGCAAAGGTAAAAGACTTCGCCGATCTCGATTTCAGGCTTTCCCTTCGAATAGAAAGGCAGGGTCGGGAACTGTCCGTCGGCATCGATTGTCAGTAGACCCAGGTCGCTCTTGCCGACAAAACGCGAGTCATCGGCTTTCTTCCACTTGGCCGAATAATATCGCTCGAGGAACTCCGCGTTTT
>JBCBLJ010001133.1:0-1958 GCA_038520195.1 Planctomycetota bacterium | reverse complement strand
CGCGTTTCAGTTTTCGCGCGTACACTTCGTCAACCTCGAAGCCTCGATCGGCGACATCCGCCGCCGGAGCCAGCAGTTGCGAGAGCTTTAACTTGCCGTGCGACGATAAGGCCTTTTCGTAGGCCGCCAACGCCCCGGGTATCCCCACCGCCAACGGCCCCGTCGTACTCCTTCCGGCCACAACCTTGCCGTCTTCGACATACATGTCGCGCGTCGCGGCGGCCGGCGCCATCTCCCGTCCGTCGATCGCGATCAACTCTCCGTCCGAGGTGCGAATCAACACAAAGCATCCGCCACCGAGCCCGGAGTTGTGGCCATCAACGACACCAAGTGTTAATGCGGTGGCAACCGCGGCATCAACGGCGTTGCCGCCCGCACGCATTGCCGCAATGCCGGCGTCGGTCGCGATCGGATTTACACTGGCGACCATGCCGCGCTGAGCCACGCGGACGGCGCGATCCTGTCCGAATAAACGTAGAGGCGCAGGCCAAACCAGTAGCATCGCGAAGACGCAGGCAAATCGCAGGGTTGACCTACGAAGGGCAGTGTCGCTTTTCACGAGTTTCATCCTGATCACAGTTTCTCGACGTAGGCAAAGTAAGAACCGTAAACGACGCCATCCTCGGTTTCGAAAGTCGCTTTCATGGTGGTTGTTTGAGCCGGCAACTCCATTTCGAAAACCACCTCTTTGTCGCCGCGTGCTACCGGAAGTGTCGCCTCGATCTCACCGATTCGTAGCGTCACCTTGACTGGCGAAATTGCCTTCCCCGGCGTTTCACGAAACGCGCGAGCCCCCGGAACGGGCGCGCCAGGTGCCAACTTCGCGTCGATCGCCAGATCGGCTTCTTTGGGCCAACGACGCAGGCGAATCGTGTACTTCCCCGCCTCGGTTACTTTTACATTCCAGAAACCCGTGTTCCCGTCTCCATTCTGTGCCGCGCGGACGTGCGATTGATTCCATGGCGTCGACCGCGTCGTGATCCAGTCATGACTCGTCAACCGCGCCGGATTATCGTCGGGGTGACCAAGATAGATCGCGGTCGACTGGGCGAACGTCGGCTCCAGCTCGGCCCACCACTCTTCGTAGAAATCGGTGAGCCGCTCGACCACCTGTGGGTGCTCGTCCGCCACATTTGCTTCCTGTCCCGGATCGGCTTTGATGTCGAACAATTCCTTGCCGTTGCAAAGCCGCCAACGATCGGTCATCACCGCTGAACTCTTCCACTTGATCGGGTCCTTCACCCGTTGCGAATCGGTCACGAGGATTCGATCGGGCCAATCCTTTGCACGTTCAAAGATCAATGGACTGATGTCGACGCCGTCGAAGTCCACACCGGATGGCTTGTCAACCTCGCACATCTCAATCAATGTCGGCAGGACATCGACATACGCGGTGATCGTGTCAACGTCACGGCCCGCTGTGAGCCCCTTCGCCGGCCAATGAATGAAAAATGGAACGCGGTGCCCGCCGTCGTAGTGACTGCCCTTCTTGCCGCGCATCCCCGCGTTGAAAACCTTGCTTCCCGAGGACGTTCCGTTGTCGGTCGTGAAGATGAAGATCGTGTTTTCGGCGACACCCAGCTCGCTCAGGAACTCACGCATCTCGCCGACATTGTCATCGATGTTCGCAATCATCCCGTAGAAGTTCGCGAGGTTGCCCTGCAGGTTCGAATAGGGCTCGCTCGATGATTCGGGGCTGTGCATCGGCCCGTGTGGTGCGTTGGTCGCGATGTAGGCGAGGAACGGTGTTTCGGCGGTAACTTGGGTGCGGATGAACCGCTTGGCATAGTCAAAGAACACGTCCGTGCAGAAACCTTCGACGGGCGTGACTTTACCGTTGTGCCAGTAGGCGCCGTCGAAATACGCGTTGTCCCAGTGATCGGGCGTCTGGCCGACGCCTCCACCACCATGCCTCATGACTTCGCTAAACCCACGATCTTCGGGGCGGTACGGATAGT
>JBCBLJ010001110.1:0-2056 GCA_038520195.1 Planctomycetota bacterium | reverse complement strand
GCAGGTCAGGCGTTGGTTGTCAGTGCTGCGATTTGCGGGCGTTGGTTTGACCTGGTCTGCCGAGTCGATCACGCATCAATCAATCGAGCTTGAAGTGCTGAACAACGAAGGTCACGAAGCAACACGAAGGAGGAGCGGTGCGATCACGTGTCGGTTACAAACGCGAACGACCCGGATCACCGGGGCCCGTGTGTTGAGCATCCATTCGTGAAACCGAACCAACGGGCCTCCGCGTGCATCCGATGGTTATCTGGATTTCGGTACAAGGTTTAACTGCCGGCAAAAGTCAGAAAATGTCTCCGTGACAGTCCGCCATCCGTAATGAAAGTCGTTGCCGCAAAGCGAAAAGTCGGGAGCGACGACGCGAGGATCGTGCTTCGAACTACTATAGTCCATCCAAATCGACACGTCGTCCCCATGATGACGACAGACAGCAAATACAATCGCTTGGTCTATGTCGAGCCATGGCAAATCTTCAGGTCCCGAATGGAGGCCCCACGAGCTGCAGTACATTCGGAAGTGGTTGTGTTCCGCGGATTCCATCTCCCGCATTTCTTGTTCTTCGCTTTGTGACAGCGCCGTTTCTGGTTTGTACCACTTTGGACAGTTGTTTTGGTAGAGGCTCTCGAGATCCAAGAAATCAAGTTCGCAGTCCAGGAATGGAATAACGCGGGCAATGTCGCTGTCAGTCGGCTGGATCCAAGTGTTTGACTCATACGCAACGACGAACGCCGATGGCATGTTGAATTGCCCAATTCGTTTGTAGTCGCGTACGTCCGACATGTTTCAGATAACAAGTAATTGTGTGAAGGAAGAGTACGAACTATCTCCGTCTGGGGCAAAAACCACAGGAAAACCCCGAAATATCTCCTTCCCCCCAAATGTACTGGCTGGACCCATGTACGGCAACCAAATGCCGGGTGGCTCTCTTGCAATCGGAACCTTTGTGCATCTGCTGCATGGGGCGCGAAAACCTCAGCTGATCGGTTTCGACAGACGCTCGGGCTGATGAACCTGAGCGAACGTGAACTCTTCTGGTATGCCGATTCGCAAAATGCTTCAGGAAATCGCCGGAACCGAGAATCGCGCCGCAAGGGCGACGGCTGCGGAAGAAACACTCGTTGGTGGTGAGGGTAAGGCCGGTTTCCATGACCAGAGCAAACCCGCCGTGATTCAGCGAATGCGTGCCAGCGTGCGCGTTTTGCATCATCCGATCCATACCGAATAAGCCGACGTTGGCTGCGTCGCGCGGTTGATCGGGTATCGGGATGATGAACGACTCGATCGTTAAGGCGAGTGGGGAATAGCTGACTTCTTACAGGTGCCACCGTTCGGTTGCTGCCGCAGCCGGGGCGATTCTTCATCGGGTCGATTTCTTGCGTGCCGAGGCCATGCGATGCTATCTTCAACTGGGATGTCGAACACGTTCCCCCTCTCGAATCTCTCCGTCGACCTGAAACGCTTCCGCTATGGTCGGCGACGCTATCCGTGTGGGCTCAAAGAGTTGGAATCGTTGCGATTGCTCCTCCAACTGTACTATGCCCGAGCGCGGTGTGACGATGGACTTTGGGCGGTGCGTTCCCGATCGGTCGTGGAACGCCTGGTCGCACTTGATGCGAAGGCACTCTGTAATGCCGCGATCGAGAATGCCCGCGATGAGACCATGCGGCAGATTGCGATTTGGGTGCGCGGCCACTTAGGCGGCTATTCGGGAATTCGCCAAATCGAAGCGGTCCTGAATTCAACGAACGATCTCGGGGCGCGAAAAGCGTGCGTGCGCGCACTCGCACGTCTTCACGGCTTTCATCTTTTGCGACGAATGTCGGAAGAAGAACGCGACCCGCGGATACGAAAATTGGCTGCCGTGCTCTTGTTCCGCCAACAGCCATCTTCGCACGCCGAGCGACTGAAGCAGTTCACTCAGCTTGTCCGCCCGCAATCGACCGCGCAGGGAAAGCGTGAGTTGTTCGTGAACGCGGATTCGGATTGGGGCGCGAACCGCAAGACGAAATCGATCGAATTCATCCGCTCGGTCCTGTTCACGATCCAGTCGTTG
>JBCBLJ010000164.1:0-12781 GCA_038520195.1 Planctomycetota bacterium | reverse complement strand
TGTCGCTGGAATACGACGAGGCGGCATTCGGGGATCCGGGGGCCGCGTTCTCAGACCGGTACCTTCGATTCATTCGCATCATAGTGGGGCAGCGTTTCTGGAAGCTTCAGCAGACGCCAGAACCCGACTATTGCGATGCCGACATTGACGACGTGGCACAGGACGTAGTGATGCGAATGCTTTGGTTCTTCCGGGAGCGTAGCGTCCGCGAGAAGACCGAGCCGAGCGAGAAGAGCAGATACCTTTGTGCACTGGCAAGTCGTTTTGCCCAGTGGCAGGTGATCAGATTCTACAAATACCGTGACTTCAACCGTAATACTAGGGCAGCGGGCGACAAGCGGCCCCGGCTGTGGTTTGTTGAGGACGAGAAGCTCAGGCTTACACATGCTGCCCCCGTGTCCGATCGTGATCGTTGGGGTCCGTTCGAAGAGAAGGTGAATGAACGGTTCCCGCCAAGTCGCGCTGCGGCGGTGATTGCATTGGCATCGTCCGAAGGGGTCAACGAGGCGGCACGTAATATCGGCGTCACGCACAGTATGGTCGCTTACCATCGAGGCGCTCTTCAACGGATTTTCGATGGCAAGCGGGCTGACGATCTGTTCGGCGGCCTGGAGCCCCGCGTCTGCAAGAGGTGTGGAAGTCGAATCCAGGGCGGAATGGCGAACACTCGCTACTGTTCCAGCGCTTGCTACAAGCAGGGCTTCGGCGCGAACGCCTATGCGGCAAAGAAAGCCGAAAGGGCGATGAAGTAAGGGGTCAGAATCCTGACACCATCCGGGGCGGTCCTACGGGGCCGCCCGTGAATTCTGAATCCCGAGTTGGGATGTTTCGCCGCTGGGGCCGGTTCGGTCACCCAGGATGGCCGAAGGCTGCGTTAGGTAATGAAAAGCGTTTCGGAGAGAATATTACTTCGCGTCAAAAGCGTCGACACGAAATTGCGAATAGCTGTTTCGCTCATTATCTCCAGGTGGGTGAAGGTGAAATTGGAAAATGATGAGTGCGGGACTGGGGGCCTATGCCCAAGAAAAAAGGACACTTCGCTTTCAGGCCGAATTGTGCCAAGCAAGGAGCCGTTAGCCTGATAGTCAGCTACAAAAATCCGGTTGTCGGGCACCACAAGAATCGGAAGGATTACGGTCATCCATTCATCTGCTTGACGCGGAATATCCTGGCAGCGGGGAATAAGGCTTGTCGCGGATGCAATTGCTTGGGTCCAGCGGTTGTAGACCTCACTGTCGTCGCTCTTGAGATCGCCGTTACCCTTGCGCGTAATGTGATCAAGCGACTTCCCAACCATTTGTTTCCACTGGTAGCGCCCGAGTCGGTTTTCAACCACATCTACCGAAGTAGGTTCGATCTTTCGTTTGCTCGGTGCCTGGCCGTCAGGCATACTCGCTCTAAAGAAAAAGTGTGAACTCTCTTGTCTAGTGCGTTCGCATCGGTGAACAAGGATTGGTCCATACTCGGTAAGATTCTTGCACTCAATAGCCAGCAACACACGCAGATGGTCATCGGTGAAGCTCTCTGCAATAACCTCGGCCTGAATATCGAACTGACGAGGCAACTTTGTGAAAGGGTCTATGTACGTTCCGCCGTGTGAAGCGTGCAGTACACCAAGTGAGGTGAGTTGATTGAGCACTCTCATCTCAAACGCAAAATCAGTTGAGCCCGTCCCAAAATGTGCTATGTCGCTTTGGGTGACCGGGCTAATGAGTTGACGATTCATTCATCCGGTACCCTCGGTACCCCAGTTAGGACAGAAAACAGCCGTTTTGGTTGACTAGGGCAGGCTAACGAAAATCGTTTCGCCCCGTGATTTGCCGTGTTTCCAAGAAAGGAGCAAACAGGCCAACCCGATTAGAAGTCCGATGCTCTATCCAGCTGAGCTATGGGCGCGAGTCAGCTTTCCTTGCTCGGTACCTCGGGTACCCGCTTCGGGAAAGCAACGGAGCTTGGCCGGTGTGGGACGACGAAGCTTTACATCACTCGAGGTGGAAGCTCGAGCGAACCGCAGGAATCATATCGGGCTCGCGTCCTGTCGGCAATTGGAAACGGTACTCCAGGAAAACTCGAGAGCTCGGAATGATACCCGCGATCTTTCGATATCGGACCGGCGTTCCGACAGCAAGCCGGAAAGAACTCCCGAGCTCCGCGAGCCGAGTCCCGCGAAGTCCCCGCGACCGATTCTCTGTCGCAGTGCGGGCTGCCAATCGGTGCTAGGCGAGGGCTTTCCCGCAAGACCTGCCTCCTCTCTCGAGAGGAGTTGTTTGCGATTCGCCAGCTCAGTCGGCGGTCGGTGCCGTGATGGGAGCGACCGATCCAGAAAGGTCTTGGTTGAAGCGTAGCAATGCGGTGTCGATTGCATTGACGCGACCATCGCGATTCATGTCGTAGATGTTGTCGACGCCCGCCGAGCCTGGAGCGATCGACTGGTTGGAGCGAACCAAAGCTGTGTCGATCGCATTGACCCGGATTCGAGTCGATGTGTTCCCAAATCCCGTGTCGCCGATCACGTTGCCGAAGTAGAAGACATCGTCTTCTAATAGACCGGTCGTCGGTCCCGCCTTTACGGTCGTCCGCAACCAAGTATTCGTGATCTGACCATTGCCGAATTGAATCACAACGCGAGTCGTGTCGCTGGCACCGAGTGTTTCCAACTGAATCGTCGCGGAACTCGCCAATGGAGTAAATCCGGCCGCGTCGATGCCGTCCCATGTCGCAAACTCGAATCGATCCATGATCTCTTCCGCAGTTGTTCCCGGCGGCAAATAGCTGATATCGAGCACCAGTCCGTTCAAGCCTTCGTTGTAGTTGGTGTAATTCGCGAACGTCGAAGTTTCGCCGGGCAGCAACGCCCGCTTATCCGTCGCGATCGACGCCGAGATATCGGTCTGGTCGAACGAGGAACCGCCATAGAACGTGTTCCGCGCAACGATTTCTGCTGGTCTTTGAACCAGCAAGAGCCGGACTTCATTTGCGACGGTGTCCACGACCAATTCCCACTCGCTGTTGGACGGAATTGCCGTGGGCAAATTGACCGTCTCGAAACTGCCGGAGACTCCGACGTCCGCCTGAATCAGCACAAATGTTTGGCCGATCTCAAAACTGAAGTTTTCCTGATTGATCCCAACGACGTCCAGCGTCCCGCCGAGTGTGATCGTGCCCCGGTCGTGAATCTGGTCATAGCCGTTGTCGTTGCCGATCGCCGGAGCACCGGGTGTGACACCACCAATTTCCATTTGCAATGAGCTGCCGCTGCCGTACTGCAGATTTTCAGTGGTGACACGCGCGGGACTCAGCCCTGGTTGATGCTCTGCTCCACTGCCAATCACAACGTTGGCCAGGTCACCGATTCCTTTAAACACGCCGTTTTCCAGTGTGATCGGCTCGGCAGTGTTTGTTCCACTGACGGCCCCGTTCAAAACACTCACCGTTGTTGAGTCTCCGCTTCGAAGCGTGCCATAGCCGCCGATCGAGTTCCCCTGCGCCACATCAAACCCGCTCGCCGAAATCAGCGATCCGGGGACCGACGAGCTTCCCAGCTGAGTCAAGACTCCCAGCGCCGCTCGTGAAGCACTTCGGAGTGTGACGTCGTGGGGACCCACGTTGAGATCGCCGGCTGTGAAGAAGCCCTGAGCAGTGCTCGAATCGCCAAGCGTTAGCGAACCGGTCGCAGAGAGTTGCGAAGTGGCCGAGCCGACAAATCTTGCATCGACTGAACCTTGCCCCGTCAGGGTTTCGGAGTCGCCGAGGTTCACCGTACCGATCGTCGATTCAATGGAGCCGTTGAGCGTGGTCGTTGCGGGAAGATTCACCAAGCCGACATCAATGAGCTGAAACATATCATCGACATTGAACGCGGACTCATTCACGAAGTCGATTCTTTCGAGTCCTTCCACTCGCAGCGGATCGACGCCCGTGAAGTTGACACTGCCAAGTTGGCCCGAGTCGGCGACTTCCAGTCGACCGTCACCAAGTCCGTTCCCCTCGGAAAAATACGTTCCGCTCGTAGTCGCTTGGTTGGCGACGATGCTCAGCTGGTCGCCGTCACCGGAACCGGCGTCAAACTGTATCCCGTCCTGAATTTGAAACAGCCCGCTATCGGCGAACGAGATCGACACGTCTTCCGCTGTGGCGTCGCTTCCCGAGAGGATGACGGAGTTGGTTTGGCTCAGAGGCTGTTCGACGAGCGTACCATTCGTGCCGGCATCACGAAGGAGAACGTTGCCGTCGGCACTCACCAGCGAAAACTGCGTTGTCGAGAATTGTGTCAAGTCGACGATCAACGCCGAATCGATGAACTGATCTGAGGTCGTGAGTTCATTGTTTCGGTCGTCGTATTCGAACACCGAATCGGTCGCATCCACAAGAATTCGGATCGAGTAGGAAGCGGGAAAACCACTCGACCAGACCGGATGGTCTCGACCGGGTAAATCAAGGCTGACGGAGCGAAGACCTGTCTCCGAGTCGGCATTCAACGGCTCGACGGAGTCTGCTCCCAATAGCACAGCATCATTGGTGCTGCCATTCTCGAGGAAGAACAACGCGAACGATTGGTTGTCCGCGTCACCGAACAGGCTGTCGTTGCGGACGCTGTAGGCCACTTCGAGCAGACTGCCTGCAACGATCGGACCTTGCGGCAACGTGAGCGCCGTGGGCACGTAGTCCGGAACCAGCGGTGGCGCCGTGAGGGCTGGGTCGTAGTCGACGAGTGGCCGATTCGCATCCTTCCGGTTGTCCAGGATCTTCTCTTCGATTTCAGTCGGCAACGTCGTTCCCCACCAGTTTTCGGTGAGGTCAATTGTTTGCGAAGCGTCACCAAATGCTTGCAGGTCATCCGTTCCGATGGCTGCAAAGTCGTTGTAGATTGCGTGCCCGCGGTAGTCACTCGAAACCTGTGTTTGGCTTGAGGCTCCAAATTGATTGCAACGCAGATCCACGGCTCCGTTTAGTCTCAGTACAGAATTGAAGGTGTTGTTGGTCAGTAGCCCGCTTGAGTTCGTTTCGAGGAATGTTTCGACCGAGAAGACCACAAAGTGAGCAACAAGTGAGGCCGCCGAGCCATCGTTAGCGACGAACAGCTCATTGAGCGTACTCTCCGTCGTGAGGGTCAACGAATCGGCAATCGTCAGCGTGCTGCCCTGTTGGTCCTGCACGTCACCGTCAAGTCGATACTCGGTTGCACCTGGAAGGACCGGCAAGGTCGTGTCGGTGTCGACCACGCCCCGGATGAACACTCGATCCGTCGCGCCGAACGTGTTGGAGACAAGCATTGACGCGAACTCTGCGTGAACGCTCGGCGACGAGTCAAACGTGTTGGATGTCAGATTGAGCGTTGAAGAGCTGTCACCGCTGACGGAGACAAACGAGGCGAACTGACTGTTGGTGACCGTCCCCTCCGCGTTCGCACTAAAGAAGACTTCGGTGAGGAATCCAACATCGTTGGCGATGAGAGACGCTTCCGAGCCATCATTACCTACCAATAGCTCGTTAAGCGTACTGTTCGTCGACAGTGTCAAAGAATCGGCAATCGTCAGTGTGCTGCCCGCTTGGACCTGCAAGTCACCGTCAAGTCGATACTCGGTTGCACCTGGAAGGACCGGCAAGGTCGTGTCGGTGTCGACAACCCCTCGGATGAACACCCGGTCCGTTGCACCGAAGGTGTTGGTTGACAGGGATGAGACAAACTCCGGGTGCACACGCGGTGTCTCATTGAATGTATTGCCACTGAGACTCAGCCTGGGAATGGCAGCACTGTCGCCGTCGATGGAGACGAATCGCGCGAAGTTGCTATTCGTAATCTGACCGCCGGCCGTCTCGTTAATAAAGATCTCGGCAAGGAAAGTCACGTCGTCCGCGACGAGTTCCGCCATCGAACCGTCGTCAGCCACGATCAGTTCAAAGTTTGGGCTGGTTGTTGAGACCGTGGCTCCGGAATCGATTGTCAGCGTCGCGCCATTGCGAATCTGAACATCACATGTCAGTTGGCGATCGGTGTCCCAGGTGGTGTCGACATCGATGACTCCACACTCGTCCGCAGCGAGCAATCGACGTTGCTCCAAATGCTCGATCCGCGCGGCGAGTCGTTTGCGACGGCGGTCCCGCGTCGCGTTGCCCCGGGCCGGCTGCCTCAACGATAAAAATCCCCAAAGCGACATAAGAAATCCCTCGATCTTGATGGTGAACTCGTTCTGGCAGCGGGAGCTCGGTGAACTTTCGAACACCGCCTGGCAACCAAGGCAGTCCTTTCGGTCCCAACCTGCCCCCCGACGATGGACATGCCCCACCGGGCGTGGTCTCCTTACCCCTGATCGAAATTGCTGCGGGGGAGGTGCCAAGCCTGTAAAAATTTTTCGGGGAGATGAATGCAAGGTGAATCAAACAACGAGTCGGTGACACGCTGGATCCGGCAGTCGCGGACCGGTGATTCGGTTGCAATTCGAAAGGTCTACGACCACTACTTTGAAAAGCTGGCCGTGATTGCCCGTCCTCTGATTGGTTCGTTGCGTCGTTCGCGGGACGAGGAGGATATTGCACTCAGTGTGCTACACCGAGCGCTGAGCGACATTGAACGGGGCGCGTTCCCGGAGATCGGTGACCGCGAAGAAATGATGGCGCTGCTTGTCACCATCACGAAGCGGAAATCGATAGACCACATAAAGATGGAGACCGCGCAAAAGCGTAACGCGAATCAAACGCACGACTTGCCGGCTGAATTCTGCGGCTTGAGCACCGAACCGAATCCCGCATTTGTGGCGGAGTTTGTCGACATTTACGAGCACTTGATTTCCAGCATCGCCGAAGACGCCACCCGTGAAATCGTGATTCGCAAGCTGAGTGGTTCCACGAACGAAGAGGTTGCCCACGAACTTGGGACGAGTAAACGAACGGTGATCCGCAAGTGGAATCTCGCCTTGAAAACCTGGAAAGACCAGTACGGAATTGAAGACCCATCCGTCGAGTAGCGTGATGCGATCGGATTCATTGAGTCTCTCGGATCTTAAACAAATCGACCGGATCTCAAGCGAGTTTGAGTCCGAGATTCGACGAGGTAAAGACCTGTCGTTCGGCCCGTGGGTCGAGCGTGTCGAGGTCCCTTTGCGCGAGGCTTTGGTTGAAGAACTTTTTGCGATGACCTGCGAGTTCCTGCGTGAACAGGGAGTGGTCGATCCAGCGCAAAGAATCGCCAAAGCCAATCCGGAACATCACGATTTCCTACTTCAGCTGCGTGATGAATCAAGCTTCGCAGAGGAGGGCTCGTCGAGCCATGTGCTTGTCGCCCGATGCCCGGCGTGCCAACAGGAGATCCAGTTCTTTTCTGACTCCGACAACGAGATCATCGCCTGCACGGACTGCGACCATGAGTTCTCCATTAGGAGTGATTCTCGATCGATCGATGCCGGTATCCACATTGGTCAGTACCAGCTACTGAGCCGTGTCGGGATGGGAAGTTTTGGCACGGTTTGGAAAGCCCGCGACGTCAAGCTCAGGCGGACCGTGGCTCTCAAGATTCCGCGGCGTCCGGTGCTCAATGGGCAAATCGCGAGTATCGAACGACTCGAGGCCCAAGCGGTCGCCCGATTGGATCATCCGAACATCGTCACCGTTCATACAATCGAACAGGATCGCGGCACGCCGGTGATCGTCGAGGAATTTATCGACGGCATCAATCTGAAGCAGTGGTTGAGAAAACGTAAACCAGACCTCCGAGCTATCGCGAGTGTGGTCAAGGAGATTAGCGACGCGCTTCAATGTGCACATGACTCGGGCGTGATTCACCGCGACCTTAAACCATCAAACATCATGATTGATCGGGATGGCCGACCGGTGATTGTCGATTTCGGCTTGGCCAAGGACTCTTTGAATCGAGAAGACGAACAGACTCAACCTCCAGAGGTGATGGGCACGTTTGCCTACATGGCACCAGAACAAGCGGCCGGCAGTCCGAGTCTTGATCGACGCTGCGACATCTTTTCGCTCGGAGTGATTCTCTATGAGTTAACCACCGGGACGCGTCCCTTCGGAGGTTCGATCGACGCGCTTCGAGAACAAATTGCATCACGCGACCCGAACTCTCCGCGCGAATATAACTTCCGCATTTCGCGGGACCTGGAGACCATCATCCTTTGTTGCCTTCAGAAGAGTCCGGCAAAACGTTATCAGCATGCCCGAGAGCTGTCCGATGAGCTCGAACGCTATTTGAATGGTCAACCGATTCTCGCTCGTCCGATCACGGTCGCCGAGCGGACGCTTCGGCTTGCGATGCGAAACAAGACGGTTTCGTCGCTTGGTGTTGCGCTCGCCATGGTTCTTATCACTGGAACTTGTGTTTCCGTCTTTTTCGCCTTGAACGCCGAGAGCAATCGTCGGCTCGCGAGTACTCGAGCCGAACTCGCGGAAAGTGCGCTGCACCAGGAGAGAACCATTCGGAACCTGCTGATCTCGTTCTTTCGAAGCCCCGAACCGGGCATGGACGGTTACGCCGTCACAGTGGCGACGATGCTCGATCGCTCGGAGGATCGTGTTCGGCGTGAGCTGCGAGACTCACCGTACTCGCTCGCCGTTGTCCTCAATGCGCTCGGCAAGTCTCGACTGGGCATGGGGATGTACCAGGAGGGCTACGAAAATCTCTTACTAGCTGGCGCACTCTTCGAGAAGACCCTCGGCCCCGATGACGAAGAAACGCTTCGCAATCAGTTTTCGATCGCTGGTGCCTTGACGAAGATCAATCGGATGCCCGAGGCGATCGAACTCCATCGCGAGATCCTTCAGGCTCGGATCAAATTCCTTGGGCCGGCTGATCGCGACACACTCGATTCCCAAAACTGTCTCGCGTCCGCACTCGTCGCAAACGGAGACTTGGAAGAGGGCATTCGACTGCACGAAAAGACGCTCGCGGCATTCGAGTCAGCATCACCTCGGGAAGCCCTGAAAATCGTTGCTTCCAAGAACAACTTGGCGGTCGCGTTTAGAAAACAAAAACGCTACGACGAAGCGCTCGCCCTGCAGGAAAGTGCGTGCGAGCTGCTCGAGCATCACATCGGCAGCTCTCACCCGGACGCATTGATCGCGGCACGCAATCTCATCAAGGACTACGTTCAGTGTGAGCGTCTTGACGAGGCGGTCGCGATCGGCCTTCGAGCACTCGAAACTCACAGGGAGCGATACGCGCAAGACCATCCCGTTTTCTCTGACACGGCCGTTCTCGTCGCCAGACTTTGCTTTCAGTCCGACCGCCAAGAACAAGCCTTGCAAGTCATCGATGAGATGGGCGAGTCTGGCGGACTTCGCGTTCTGGAAAGCCAGGATCCTCAGGCGTTGATCTCGGCCGCGGAAAGCAGCTTCCGTAAAAGGGACTTTCGACGCTCGAGGCTCCTCGCTCAATATGCCTACGATTTTGCGAAGACGTCGCTGGGCCCCCAGAATCGAAGAACCCTTCACGCTCGGACCATCCTGGGCGCTAGCTATTCTGGGCTTGGGTTGCCCGCGGAAGCGATCAAAGTTTACGAAGGCACGCTCAAAGACATGCGTGATACGCGAGATCAACCAAGTGAAATGCTTGCGAACACAGAACGAAACCTTGCATTCGCGTATTATCGCTCGCGCCAATACGCCGAGGCAGCACCTCACTTTCGCAGCGCCATCGAGATCCGGACCGAGCTCTACGAACGGACCGACCCTCGGTTGATCGAGTTGCTTCGCCCAATGGCAGTCTCGCTTGTGCTCACCTCTCAGTATGCAGACGCGATTGGATGGTTCGATCGGCTCGAACAGCACTTCAAAGGCCGCGAACAAGGCAATCCGCTCTTTCCCAACGTCTGGATCGGACTGGCATACTGCCACAGCCGATTGGGAGCGCCGGCAGACGCGGCCCGATATTATGGAAAAGCTGCGGACGAGTTCGAACGAACGGCTCGCGAAGGAAAGCGAGGACTCGATGCGTGGTGCAATGCGCTGACGGCATCCGCAGCCGCAGGCCGCACCGAATCGATCCGGCAACTCGCGAAGAAACTGTTAGGGCAATTCGGCGAAACTCAAAATCCAACGATCGCAGAGCGTCTCGCGCACGTTCTGGTTCCCTACCCAGAGACTTGCAAAGACTTCGGTGAGCCGATCTTTGAATTGGCCCAGACGGCGTCACGCGGGACCATCGAGCCGGAACGGCTGATCGCCGCGTCGCACTATCGACGGGGTGAATTCGCTTTGGCAGAAAAGGCGTTCGCGGACTCAGCCGCGTTCGGCCATCAACCACGTGTCTGGGACCTGGCCTTTCGCTCGATGTCGAGTGCTCAGCTTGGAAATCTTCCGCGTGCCAAAGAGCTGCTGCTTGAAGCGGAAGCGTTGCCGATCGATCGTCTGCACTGGATCGAGCGGGTGGAATCGCTCGCGCTGCTGGATGAGGCGAGGAAGCTGGTCATGTCGAAGGCGAGAAGCGTCCAGGAGATTGACAAAGACTCGTGAAGAAGACGCTATGCCGACGCGACGGGTTCGCCGACCGTCCATTGCGTGAAATCGTGTTCCTCACGATGGATGCGTCGATAAACGGTATCTCGTTCGACGGGATCGCGGCCAGCTTCCACGATCAACTGTTTGATAGAATCGACCGAGAGACACTCAGGCGTCGTGGCACCGGCGTCGTGATAAATCAGTTCATGGCGAACGGTCCCGTCGATATCGTCTGCACCGTAAGCCAATGCCGTTTGAGCGGTTTCGATCCCCAGCATGATCCAGTAGGCCTTGATGTGCTGAACATTGTCAAGCATCAATCGGCTAATGGCGAGCGTCCGCAGGTCCATCAGTGCCGAAGGTTTCTTGATGTCGGAGAGCTTCGTGTTTTCGGGGTGGAAAGCGAGCGGAATGAAGACCTGGAATCCACCCGTCTTGTCCTGCAGGTCTCGCAGTCGAATCAAGTGATCGATCCGATGGAACGCTTCTTCAACGTGCCCGTACAGCATCGTGCAATTGGTTCGCAGTCCGATTTCGTGCGCCGTTTGGTGGATGCGTAACCATTGATGCGTATCGGCTTTGTGTTCGCAAAGCTGATCGCGGACTTCTGGATGAAAGATTTCCGCGCCTCCGCCGGGCATGCTCCCGAGCCCGGCTTCTTTCATGTCTTCGAGAACCCACTGGACCGAACGTTTGGTCTGGAACTCAAACCAATTGATCTCCACGGCCGTCCAAGCCTTGAGATGGATCTGGGGATAAGAATCGGTCAATAACTCGATGATGTGCCGGTACCATTCGTACGGTTTCTGGTGATGCAAACCTCCGACGATATGCATCTCGGTACAACCGTTTTCGGTCGCTTCCTGACCGCGTTGAAGAATCTGCTCGTCACTCATCCAGTAACCCTTCGGGTCGCGAAGGTCACTTCGGAAGGCACAAAACCGGCAGCGATACACGCAGACGTTGGTCGGGTTGAGGTGCGTGTTGATGTTGAAGTAGCCGACGTTGCCGTTCTTCCGTTCGCGGACCAAGTTGGCTAGTTCACCGACTTCCTGGAGCGGGACTTGGGGATCGTAGAGAAAAATACCGTCGTCGAGCGAGAGACGTGTCTCGGACTCAACCTTGTCTCGGATGTCACGGAAACGTGCTTGGCGATCGGCGGCATTCATGCGGTTGGCAGCGTTATTTGGGATGGCGCGGCGGAAAATGGCAATATGTCGTGTGAAACAAATTTTGGTACCGCAAAAACCCGGGGTCGACAACAGGTTGGTGGTGACTTCAGTCCGACGCGAGCCGAGCAAGCTTTTGGAGTGCAAGTCCCGAGTCGATCGCGTCGGCGGCCCGAAAAGCGGCGGCGGCGAGTGTTTCGCATTCTCCGACCAGCAACAGCGCGGCCGCCGTCCCGGCAACGACTACATCCCGTTTGGGCCCGGGCTCACCCTCGAAAATGCGCCGGATCATCGCAGCACTCTCCGTCGGATCGGCCGCCGAAAGTGCCTCCACGCCAGCGGGCAACAACCCAAAATCGGCTGGTGTCCAGCGGTGGTTCGCTTGGTCCGGGCCCGCAACCTCGATCACGTCGGTGTATCCATCCAGTGAAACCTCGTCCTGACCATCAGCGCCGTGCACCACAAAGGAGCGGGTTGTTCCAAGTCGGGCGATCGCGGCGGCGATCTTTTCCTGCGCGTCGACGTTGCTTGTCCCAAGAAGCTGGTGCGTCGCGCCCGCCGGATTGCAAAGCGGCCCGAGCAGATTGAAAAGCGTTTTGACGCCGAGCTTGCGTCGCACGCCCACCACGTGCCTCATCGCGGGGTGCAATTTAACGGCGAAGCAAAAGCAGATTCCGATCGAGTCCAATCGTCGCGCGACCGCATCGGCATCCGACTCGATCCCGACGCCGAGCGCCTCGAGAACATCCGCCGATCCGGTTCGGCTGGTGGCTTTGCGGTTGCCGTGTTTCGCGACCGGCACACCGCAAGCCGCCGTCACGATCGCGATGGCCGTACTGATATTGAATGTTCCGCTCTGACTGCCGCCGGTCCCGCAGGTATCCAACAACCGTACGTGACCGTGCGGGATTTGCGTCATGTGCCGCCGCATCGCCGTGGCCGCTCCGACGATCTCAGTGACCGCTTCGCCTTTTTCCCGCAACGCCAGCAGCAATTCTCCGATCTGGTCTTCGCTCGCTTCTCCGCTCAGCATCTGATCGATCAAATCGGCGGTCTGCGCTTCGGTCAAATCATGGCCCGATCGGGCGGTCGCGATGGCTTCAGCGAAGTGTGTCATGGGTGGACTGGCGGGGGCTGTTCTGGAACGCGTCGGTCGCACTTTAACG
>JBCBLJ010001125.1:0-1993 GCA_038520195.1 Planctomycetota bacterium | reverse complement strand
GGCGTTTCTCGCGGGCGTGGATTACGTCACCGGCAAAGACTACGGATTTCGGCGTGAGTGGATTCGTCGCCGGATGGAGGCGTTGGCTTCCGTTTTTGGCATCGATGTGCTGACGTACGCGATCATGTCCAATCACATTCATGTGATCCTCCGTAGCCGACATGATGTCGTGGCTGAGTGGACCGATGAGGAGGTCGCGATCCGTTGGCTGCGTGTTTTCCCAGGCCGACGTATCGAAGAGCATCTCGGTGAACCCACTGAACATGACGTCAAAACACTCGCTCGGAACAAAGAGCGGATCGCCGAAATCCGGGAGCGGCTGTCTGATATCTCGTGGTTCATGCGGTCACTGAGCGAGCCCATCGCCCGCATGGCCAACAAACAAGACGAATGCACCGGGCGTTTCTGGGAAGGACGCTTCAAGGCCCAGCGAATCACCGACAAAGCCGGCCTATTGGCCTGCGCGATGTATGTCGACCTGAACCCGATTCGGGCCGCGATGACCGAGACGCCCGAGAAGTCAGTCCACACCTCCGCCTATGATCGAATCAAAGGCGAAAGGGGCGTACAAATGAACTCGGCGGCCTTCAACTTGGTTCCCGTCCCCACGGAGAAGGCTTCGCAAAAAATCCGCAACACAACGGTCGATCAACTTCGTGAAGAACGACGAGTCAAACGTCGCAATCCGACAGGCAAACGCATTCGCCGTGACGGATGGCTGGCGCCGCTACGGATGCGAAAGTGCGCCGATGAACCCGAGGTGCACAAGCAAGGTGTCCGGGCGAGCAACAAAGGCTTCCTCGATCTCTCGCTCGGCGACTACTTGAGGCTGCTGAAGTGGACGGCCAAGCAGCGCGACAGTGGTTCGGGGAAAGATATCCCGTCTCACTTGCAAGGCATCGTCGCGCGACTTGGCATCGATCTTTCGATGTGGCGTGACTTAGTTTGGGGCTTTCAACGTTACTTCGGCCAGAGTTGCTGCGCGGGGTCTCCCTCGTCAATGTCCGCCTATGTCGATTCAAGTGGACGAAACTGGGCGAAGGGGCACCGCAAGGTTGCTGAGTGCTTTGTGACGTGATCGCCGAGTGCAGAAACGGTCCGGGCGGAAAACGCTGTGCGGTGACGCATTCGCGGCATCGGAGTGCCTGAGCGGTCACTGACCACGTTCATCGGTTCGCGATGGGACGCTCGTTTTCGACGTTGGTTCCGTCGAGGGCTCCAGCCACACGAGAAAACCTCGCTTTCCGGGCGGCGAAAACCAGTAGAAGAGCGGGATTGATTCATCGGGTCTGAAGAGTCGTTCGGTGTCGTCGAATCCAATCGTGCTCTGAGCACGTGATGTGATTTTGCTCCAATCGTCGGAAGATACAAATGAGAAAGCCGTCGCATTGTTCATCGACACTGCAATTCGTGGTGGAAGTCCCCGTTCACGATTCACTTGGCAAGATAGGACCAATTCGTTTTCGCCTGTCGAAGTTGGCCGGAACACGAGTGGCGCCGAAAGCGTCACCGCGAGTCCATTCATGTCCGGAACTGCGAACGTCGCGTTGGTGATGTCGCTCAAGTGCATTGTGTAGCGGGCGTCGCGCCCCGCTTGGACTCGAAAGGACTTGGCCTCACGCGGTCCCCTGTCATTTGGCACTGAGTAGTCCCGGTGAGCGAATTGACGTATGTGCGTTTGACTCTCTTCTTCGCCGGTGATCAGCCCAAAGTCGGCTTCGATCCGACGCAACTGAATCCGAGCGTCCGTCGCATCACGCCAGGCAACCAAATTGCCAAGTGACAAAGCGACGCTCGACACAAGCAGCAAGATCGTTGAGAGTCGAAATCTCATGTTGCTCTCAATTCTGAAACTATGCGTCGAGCTCGCGTCCACGGTTGAGTGGCTTCGCAATCTCGAGCACCAGTGATCCATCGGAGAACCTGCGTCCGAACGTTGTCGCACTCGTTTCGTCGGGGAACCATGCAAACAGGCATGGGCCCCAACTCGTCT
>JBCBLJ010000058.1:0-18271 GCA_038520195.1 Planctomycetota bacterium | reverse complement strand
TGATCTCGATTGCGATGATCTCAACGTGGTCATTGGACGTCTCAGCGACCATGACATGGCGAATAAGCGGTACAAGCACTGGACGCTCGTTCGTGACGTTCAGGTCCACTTCGCGGAAAACCATCCCAGCGGAGCGTGGGTGGACTGCGACGACTTAAACGATGGCAAGAATCGAAAGGGCAAACCAATCAAAGATGGCCTTCACTACTCCGGCGAAGGTTACAAAGTTCTCGGTGAACGGTTCGCGGAAAAGGCGATCGAACTCATCCGCGGCTGAGTGTTTCCCCGCCACAAGCAGCGAACGACTCTATCTCGCTCGGACCCGCGTTCGCTCCGATTCTTGCTTGAACTCACTCGCAGCGTTCTTTGGTAGCCACGCCGCGAGCCTATCCTGAATCGCCGAATGTGCTGGATCGGTGACAAGGTTCTTCAATTCATTGGGGTCGTTTCGATGGTGATAAAGTTCCCGCTCACCATCGTCATAAACGATCAATCTCCAGTCTCGCGTTCGAATCGAGTGATTGCCTTCATACGATGACGTGATCGCCGGCTGAGTCCTGGAAGCCGTCGGGTCCTTCAGTTGCGGCATGAGCGATCGTCCCTCCAAATGCTGCGTGGCGGGCAATCCGCAAAACTGCACCAATGTCGGGTAAATGTCGATCAGACTGACGGCTTCCTTGCACGGTTCGCCGGGTGAGATGCCTGGGCCTGCGAGCAAAAGTGGCACACGCGTCGACTCTTCCCACAGCGTGCGTTTGGCCCAATGGTGTTTTTCGCCGAGATGAAACCCGTGATCGCTCCACAAGACGATCATCGTGTTGTCCGCGTGCTCACTGGCCTTGAGTGCATCGAGCACAACGCCAACGCAATGGTCGACGAAACTAATGGACGCCAAATACGCCTGAGTGAGGCTGCGCTGTTTGCCCGCTTCAACGACCGAAGAATGCGTTGGAGCGGCAGCGTAGTCATTGATACCCAAAAAATTGGGCGGCACATCGTCGAGGTCCGTCAACGGGTTCCGTGGAAGGATTAGCTCTCTCCGATCGTAGAGTTCAAACCACCTCGGTGGCACGTAGAGCGGCACGTGTGGTCGGAAGAAGCCGACAGATAGAAAAAACGGCTGATCGAAATCCTCTTGGAGGCATTCCGCAGCACGCTCAGCGAGTTGGAAATCGGCCATCTTCGCGTCGCTTTCGGGATAGGCCCCCCAGTCCCAAGCTCGGCTCCAATCTTCCGGGCGATTCAAAGGCCGCTTGGGCGAAGCCGTTTTCTTTCGTCCAAGTGAGCGGTCGATGTCAGCCGCGAGTGTCCCGGTGAACCCATGATGCAATACCTTGCCACCGCAAAGCGTTTGGTAGCCGTTGTCTTTGAAATAGCGTTGAACCGTCGGAATATCACTCAGCGCCGGCAGGTCCTGGTACTTGGGACCCAGCTCGTAACTGCCGTGTGTTGTCGGTGCGATCCCCGACATCACACTGACGCGTGAGCTCGAGCAAACCGGGACCGCACAGTGTGCGTTTGCAAAATTCCGCCCGCGCCTCGCAAGTGCATCCATGTTGGGCGTCAGGGCCTGGCGATGGCCCCCGAGAAATCCGGTCCAATCATTGAGATCATCGATGGCAATGAAAAGAACATTGGGTCGACGCGCCGGGCCATCAGATTGGCGTTGTGCGGACGCGGTTGTCGCAAAGAACGCGAGGACGGCGAGGAACACCCAGGACCACAGCGTGAGATTCGTGGAAAGTTCGATGGATCGATGGAGGTGTCTCATGGAGATCAATCCTGCCGGAACCCCTTATCAAAAAGCGTCGCATGACCGTTTACTCGGCGACGGCCACTCTTTGAATGCCCGAACCACGGTCCCTTGGATCGCGAATCATGAACCCACCCTTCGCAACATGGAAGATCATCAAAGCAGCTCGACCTCGGCGAAGTAGGCTCCACTGCTGCTTCCATCGTGGTCGTACAGCCAGGTGCGAAGTTCCGTTTTGCCATCAGGCAGTTCGACCTCAAAGAACACACCGACCGCATTGGAATCGACGCCCCGTTCAAAGGTCTGACCAGCGATCTGGACCTTCGCGCGCCACGCGGTGACAGGCCGTTTCGCTTTGCGAGGGAACTGCGAGAGTGTGATCCGATATTTGCCGGACCGTTGGACGTTCACGATCCACGGACCGTTGACGCGCGGCAAGCGTTTGATTGCACCGAAATTCCAAGGCGGATTCCCGTTGGGCATGTACCAGTCCTGAGAACTCAACACCGTCGGATTCTGTGCAGGGTTTCCCAAGTCGATGGCGACCGGTGTCATCCTCGCCGCCACCGCATTCCAGAACGGAGGATAGAGTCGACGTAGTTCGCGGACCGTCGTCGGGTTCTCGGCCGAGACATCCTTGCGCTGAGCCGGGTCGGACGCTAGGTCGTAGAGTTTTTCGCCGTCGATCAACCTCCATCGGCCTTTCAAAACGCAACTGTACGACCACATTTTCGGCGCTTCGCGAAAGGACGGCCCGCCTTGAAACTGCACGACGAGGTGTTCACGGTGAGCCGGCGCGTCGGGGCGAAGCAGTTGCGGCGCGAATGAAATGCCGTCGAGTCCATGAGATGGATCAATCGAGATCTCACACAACTCCGCCAGTGTCGGCAACACATCGATGTGCGCTGCAAGCGAATCCAAGTCGCGTCCGGTATGGATTCCACCATCGGGCCAATGAACCAAGAACGGAACGCGGTGGCCTCCTTCATAAACCGATGACTTCTTACCGCGCATGCCCGCGTTGAATCCTTCGGCGGCTTCAGACGTAAGGCCCTCGAACTTCGCGCCGTTGGCGGTTCCATTGTCGGTCATGAACACCAGGATCGTATTCTTGGCGAGCCCCAGTCTTTGGAGCTCGTCACGGAGCAGTCCGAGGTTGTGATCGATGTTCGCAACCATGCCGTAGAATTCGGCGGCGTTTCGCCAGCCAACCTTGTCACGATACGGCTCGCTCCACGCACGATCAACGCGATAAGGACCATGCGGAGCGTTGGTGGCGAGGTAGAGAAAAAACGGCTGATGTTGGTGTTCCTGGATGAATCGCATCGACTCCTGAAACCAGACATCCGTGCAATAGCCTTCAAAGGCTTCGTATTCTCCATTGCGCTCATACGTGTCATCGAAATAGTCGTTGCCCCAGTGGTCCGAGGCTTGGCCGACGCCGCCACATCGGTGCCAAACAACATCCTCAAACCCGCGATCCTGCGGCCGATGCGGAGCGCAATCCCCCAAGTGCCACTTCCCAATCATTCCGGTCGCGTAGCCACTGTCGGCGAAGACGTTGGCAATGGTCCGTTCATCAATGTGCATCATCGTCCGACCGGAACTGGTTCGATAGGCACCGGTGCGAGCTGGATATCGCCCCGTCATCAGCGCCGCCCGAGTGGGCGTGCAGAATGGACTGACGTGAAAGTCGGTCAACCGAACAGACTCCTCATGGAGGCGATCGAGATTCGGTGTCTTCAGGACCGCGTTCCCGTGGCAGGCAAGATCGCCGTAACCCTGATCATCGGTCATGATCAGGATGACATTCGGTTTGGCGCTATGACCTACCGATGCGTTGCACGCGATCGCCAGGCAAGTGGCGGTGAGTGCGACGAAGGTGAGGCGAGACGCTCCCATCATGACCCTCCGCGTCACTAAGGGGCTTCGACGATCGTGGTGTCGGGATAGAAGGCGCTCCAAGCATAGAAGAAGACTTGCAGAGTGCGTACGCCAGCGGGCGCCGAGACCACGCGGAACGAACCCTCGAGCGCTTCGATCACGACTTCGCCTTCATCGGTTTCGATGGTGATCGTGTCGGTGACGTGGAGCTTCGGTACGAACCAAGACTGCTCCTGGGTTGCGATTCCCATCCCGGGAGCCTTCATGGGTAAAGCGTCCGAAAATTCACGGACGGGTACCAGCAGATTGTCGCTGACGAAAAAGCTCGCGTAGTCGTCCTTCTCGACCGGCTCCCCGGAAATGTTGACGATCAATCCTTCCGGATGTCGCTCCACGAATTTTTCATAACTCAAGACTTCGACCGGTCGCGGTTCAAGTTGCTTTCCAGCGTTTTCACCGGACACGGCGGTGAGATTGATTTGAGTCCAAAGACCGAGTTCCTCACGGTCATACATCAGTAGGTTGTGGTTGTACAACGCGCCGCTGTTACCAAACTCAATCACGCGCTTGCCCTGAGGACCTTCGACCACGCGCGAAAAGACGGCGACCGCATCGCAGAGCGGACAGTAGGTGATCGCGACGTGATCCTCATCGACGGTGAGGTTTGCGATTTGGCGATAGTACATCATCCGACACGAGACACCGATCACCTTGTCGCCGACTTGGGCAACCGCAATCCGATCTCCCGGCGGAACCCACTCCGCATCGCCGGCGGGAACCAGTTCGGCTTCCGTAATCGGTTGCACCTGATCGCGCCCGAGCAGCGTGTGCACATCGTCGATGGGAATTGTCATTCCCTCGATGTTGTACTCTTCATCGAGAAAGGCACCGCCAGAAAAATGAATGCGGGTGAAGTCCTCTTCCTTTTCCTGACGCCGCTCCCAATTGAGCTTCACGGCTTTTTTTCCACAGCCGAGGAGCGAGGAAAAGGAAAGAAGGAGGATGAGAACGAAGGTCGAATGATGCACGGGCTGTTGACCCACCCTTACAGCGCAAACTCGGAACAGAAGGCCTGAAGCAGAAAATCCAGGCCGCGCTGTTCGATACCCGGATGGCTGCTCTCGCGCGGGCCGGCGACGTTCAGTATGTCGGGCCGTAGTGAGTCAAGCCACAAACGCACGTCCGATGCGTATGAAGACGCTAAATTAAGGCATAGGCATGGCCGATGCCACTGTTTCGTCAACTTGAATGTCAGAAGCGTCCCCCCGCGAAGCTTGTCCTCAAACAGGATAAGCGTCGCATCGCTGTCGATCACGTTCTTTTCTGTACGTGTCGGATAGTCGGCAGTCTCGGTTTCGGTCAACAAGTATCGGCTGGGAATCGAACCGTCTTCCGACAATCGCCCCCGGGGACACCATCCTCCCTGCTCGAGCCCGAACGCAATGGCGGCCTCAAGTCCCGAGCGATCGATCCCGGTCTGTCCACCGGAAACGATTCGTCGAGGTAAGAATCGTGTCGATGGTGCCACCGTTTGTGTTCTCGAACTGTTTTGACGTGGGTCAGGGAATGCGCGACGGCAGCCATTTGAGGGACTCACGCCACACTTTCGGGAGTGGCGCCGTGAATTCCAACGGCTCTTCCGTCGTTGGGTGACCAATTAGAAGCCGCCGGCTGTGCAAGGCAACCCCGACTGGGAAGGACCGCCGGGAGCCATACTTCCGGTCGCCGATGACAGCGTGTCCGCGATCGGCAAACTGAAGTCGAATCTGGTGCTTTCGTCCCGTGCCAAGCCGCACCGCCACCAGAGCCTCGTCTGCGGCCTGATGAACCAGTTCATAGTCCAGACGGGCTTCTTTGGCATCTTCGCGAACAGATCGCGAGACTCGCATTCGCATCGACGCATCGTCCTTCCAAACGAAGTCCCGAAGCGTCCCGGAGTGATCCAGCTCGGAATCCCGCTGGAGATGACCCGACACCGCAACGAGGTAAGACTTTTCGGCGCGCGTGGACACTTTCTTGTGCTTACCCGTTCCCCCAAACTGGATCGTCAGTCTTGCCGCCGCCTTGCTCGTTCTCGCCAGTACCAGGACACCGCTCGTCACCGAATCCAATCGACTGACAACCCCCAAGAAAACCTTTCCCGGTTTGGCGTACTTCTCGCGCAGATAGTCGCAGGCCCAGCGATGAACGCTCGGCTCACCCGGCTGCACTCCCATCGTCGACAAACCCGCAGGTTTGTTCACGACCAGGAGATGGTTGTCTTCGTAAAGAACTTGCACGGTTCGAGATATGTCCGATCAAGGTCCTGCATTGCCCGGAAGGACGAGATTGCCCGGAAGGACGAGGCGTGGAGCGGCTAGCGATTCAGTCTCGACAAGGCACCCTCATCGACGCGGTCGCGATGCCGCGTGTGGCAATCGACGCAGCTTTGGGAGATCCGCTGGACCTGTTTGAGAAGTCGTGTGCGTGGAAGCGTGCTGTCGTCGCCGGCCTCTTCATCGACCATCATCGCTTCGAGCTTTTCAACGGAACTCACCGATGAGTGGAGACGTTTCCGAAAACCCGGTGCGTGCTCTGACATATCTTGAGTTCGAAGCAACTCAGAGAGTTGTTGTCGAAGCAGTCTTACGTCTTGGCGAGCCTCCATTAAGGACACCTCTGTCGCCAAAGACTGACGATCTGTGGCGAGTCTTTCGACGCGTACAAAAGTCTGTTCAATGGTCGCCATCGCTTCGGCCATCGGTGGTACGTCGGCGATCTCGCGATAATCGACGACGAGTGCTTCCAGTTCAGAATCGGGAACCCGCTGGGTCTGACGGACGACGCGAAACAACCCTTGGTACACCTTGTCCGTGCCGGCAACATCCAGCACCTCGACCGCTTGATCGGGTTCGACCCTTCCGCTCGCGATGCAAGCCACCGCGGCCGCCGCGGCGGCCCGGTGTTTGCCATGATGACAATGGATGTAGATCACGTCATCGTAATCGTGGACCACCTTCGCCAGCTCCATTACCCGCGCCGGGTGAATACCGCCATATCCAATGGGAAGATGGATGTACCGCAGCCCGTGTGCCCGTGCGATGTCAACATCGGGCTTCGCACCGTCGACGCTCACGATGACCCTCACCTTGCGGTCGACCAATTCGACAAACGCCTTGGCGTCCGCGGGCAGTCCGCCTGAAAGCACACGCGGGTGAACCTGAACCAAGTTGGGCAAGAATTCACTGACCAGTCGCCTCGGGTGCAAGTACTCACTCGCCGAAGCAGGGGGCTCGTCCGCACCAGCATCTGGCGCCGAGAGTGAGCACCAAGCAACGCTGAAAAATAGCGTGAGAACCGCGAAACGAAAGAACAATCGAGACTTCCCCAACGAGAGTGCGAACAGACAAGCTTCCATTGTACGAACTAAAGCACGCTCCCTCCATGGTCGCGACGCCCCGACCGTTTTTTGCACCTGATGAGTGGAGTCCGATTGCGGAGAGTGGCATCGGCCAAATCGAAAAGCGGATTCCCCAAGCAATTCGCATCTACCTGCGAAGAGTCGGCTTTTCAGGCGAGTTTCGCGAATTGCCATCGACACGCTGGTGCCAGGATGAGAGCTCTCGGTGCCTCATCATCCGACGCTCCGCGTTTGTTTGTCAGACAACTGCGATGAACCGTCGCAGATCAGCTACTCGCCGGAGCGTTGGCAAGAACCTTGCGAAACCAAGCGAGTGCGGCTTTTCCGATTCGGGCATGAACGATCGATGGGTGACCGCCGATTCGCGCGATGGTCGTCGTTGCTTTCCCCGCGGCATCGATCACTGAAAGCTTCACTTCGGCAGCAGGAAGCGGTTTCTCAGTTTCTACCGGCGCTGTCTTGCCGTCGGGACTGAGGGAAGGGTAGGCGTCGACCAGAAGCAACCAGTCAGCGTCGGCTCGTGCTCGTAGTTGATCCAGCGCGTGCTCTGGGTCAAGGTCGAGAGCCGTTCGCATCGATGTGGCGTCGGCGAAGTAAAAGCCGCCTTGATAAGCATCGGACTTTCCGAGCGTCGCAAACCATGCCGCAAGCATCGCGGCGTGCCCGAATTCAACCGTTGTGAGCGTTTGGGATTCATTCGCGAGCCGGCTCTCGACGGCGTGATACTGTTCAAAGTCTTCGCCGTCACCGAAATGAAGTTCACCGACTCGCTGGAGGATCTCCTCACGAGTGGCTTCGATCTGCCGCAAACACTGCACGCGTGAGACGCCTCGGGCACTGATCCGCAACGAGATCGTCGCCGCGCTGACGGTAATCCCGACGCGTGGTTCGCGGTCGCGGGCGATCATGTCACCGAGTCGTTGCTCCATGTCGCTCTCACCGACACCAAAGAACTTCATGACCGCGTGCTCAATGTGAACCTTCTCGCCGTCAAGCGACATGATCCGAGGTGCGACCGTATCATCAAACATCCGTTTCATCTCGGCGGGAACACCTGGCAAACAAAACAAGCGACTGGTCGTTCCGTCCTGACGCGTGAACGTCGCGTCGATGCCGGGGGCTGTACCCTGCGGATTGAGTATCTCCGAGCTGCCTTCGGGAAACATCGCTTGAACACGATTGCGTTCGGGCATTTCGCGGCTGCGGCGTGCGAACAGCCTTTCAATGTGTTCCAACGAGGATTTGCGAAACTCCAAAGGACGGCCGAGCATGTCGGCGAGTGCTTGACGCGTGAGGTCGTCTTGTGTCGGCCCCAGGCCACCGGTACACACGATGACGTCAGCGCGTTCGGCGGCGATGCGAAAGACATCGACGTTGTGCGACAGCGTGTCGCCAACGGTACTGTGAAATTGCACGCCGACACCAAGATCGCCGAGACGACGACTGAGCCACTGAGCGTTCGTGTCCAGCCGTGCGCCGCTGGTCATCTCATCGCCGATCGAGATGACTTCGCCGCTTGGAAGATCGGGCATAGGTGTCGATGCCGTACAAAGTAATGAAAGCGCCGATGATAACGGAAACCACGTGGCGCTTCGATCGGGTGAATTGAACGTACTGCTTGCGGTAACGTAGAATTCGGGGAACTATTGGAGCGGCGTTCGGACTCTCGGCGCTCGCTCGGCGCTCTGCCGGCAGACTCGACGCTCTGCCCGCGGAGTTGTTTTCACCATCGAATTTGCCCGTGACGTTTCTTAACACAACGCTCTTGCTCGGATTGGCAGCGGCGGCAATTCCGTTGGTGATGCATCTGATCGCGCGTCGCGAGCCAAGACAGATTCGTTTTCCTTCCGTTCGTTTGTTGACGCAACGTGTGGAAACAAATCGCTCTCGCATGAAAGTCCGCCGTTGGTGGTTGCTCGCGCTGAGAGTCGCCGCCTTTGCCGTGGTTGCGTTCGCGCTCGCGCGCCCCGCTATCTCCTCTTCACTCTCGTTGACCTGGACCACCATCGGAATCCTCGCGACCGTCGCAATCGCGTTCCTCGCACTCGCGTCAGTCGCCGCTGCGAGCGCGAGTCAAAGACGCGGCTTGGTCTGGTCGTTGCTGTCGGCGGGCCTTGTCGCCATGCTCGCGGCGGTCGGATGGGGCGGGTACACACTAGCGAGCGGCCAAAAGCCCGCGATCGATGAACAGACTCCCATCGCTCTAGCGATCGTTATCGACAACGCACCGCTTTCCGGCTGGACCGATGGAGAGTCTGACCAACTCGCCGAGCTCAGCACGGCGGCGCTACAACTTATTGAGTCCGCCGGGCCGCAGAGCCGGCTCGCGATCCTGGACCGGTCTTCGACACCCGCGTCATTCGCTTTGGACAATGCCGGTGCCGTTTCAAAAGCGAAGCAGGTGTCCGCGCTCGAATTAACGCAGCCGTTACCGTCGCGTATCGAAGCCGCCGTGCGTTTGTTGGAAACCAGCGAGATCGAGTCACGACACCTCGTCGTCGTGAGCGGACTCCCCGAGAGCAGTTTTAATTCCGACGCGCCGGAGTCACTCGAAGGATTGATCGATCGCTCGGGCGTGCGACTCACGTTTTGGCGTGTCGGTCAATTTGACGGCGTCAATCGATCGCTCTCCGAGCCAACGCTTTCGGATCAGTCACCCGGTCCGGAACGGCCCGTCCAAGTAAGCACGACGTTGTCGTTCGGAGGTCAACTACCGGAAGGCCAATCGAAACTCGACGTCACGGCGGAATGCGTTCTGTTTCCCAGCAATCCATCACTTCCCGTGGTGCGAGACGGCGAAATCGTTCGTCCCGAAGCAAAGCCCGTGGACCGAATGAGTGTCGAACTCGAACCAGGCCGTGAGCTAGAACTCAGCATGACGCTGCCTCCGATGGCCGCCGGACTTCACCACGGCGCGATCCGGTTGATCGGTGCCGACGCGCTCGCCGTCGATGACGCCGCCTACTTTACCGTTTCAGTTCTGCCGCCGAGCCAACTGTTGATTGTCGGTGATCAGGTCGATGAGGCAGCTGAGATCGCTTGGACAATCACCGCCCCCGACCCCATCGACGATCCCGGTGCCCAGTACGCGATCTCGCGGATCGCGTATGACAAGCTCGCGGTGACACGCTTATCGGACTTCGACGGCGTGGTTCTGCTCGATCCTTCGCGTGGTGTTTTTGAGGAACCAGAAATCAATCGCTTCCTGGCGGGGTCCGGTGGCCTGTTGGTAGCCGCCGGCGGTCAGTTCGACCGTGGCGATTCAGCGGTGGAGTTGCTACCCGGACTCGTTCGCCCTTGGCGCGTCCCCGATCCGGGCAGTTTCTTTGAAATCACTTCGACTTCTCACCCCGCGCTCGCGGGCCTGGCAGCGATCGAAGGCGGTGTGCCATTTCCCGATTTTCGCGTTTGGCAATATTGGCAACTACAACCGCGCGACGGGGATCAAGTCCTGATGCGTTTCGCCGGCACCGAACACCCGGCATTGATCGAATCCGTGGCACCCGATAATGGCGAAGCAAGAATTCTCGTGCTCGCAACTCCAGTCCCCGAACTGGCTCGCCCCGCGAAGGCCTGGAACGCGTTGTTTAGCGCCGACGAACCCTGGCCAGCGTTCCTTTTAGTCCGCGACCTCGTTCGATACTTAACCGGTCGGAATGCCGAAAACTATACCAGCTCCGTCGGCTCACCCATCACCCTTACACTTGACTCAGCGAAGGCCGGATCGCGATTGCAGTGGTTCCCCTCTCAAGGGCAAACGCCGATTCCTGTCGACGTCCCCAAGGCCGACTTGGATGACGAAAGCGAATCGGTGCCAAGGCGAGTCGTGTTGGGGCAAGCAAAAGACTCCGGCGTCCATTGGGTTCGCGGCGATCGAAAAGGACTTGGATTCACCGTCAACCTCCCGCGTTCGGGGCTCGTCGCGACGGCAGTCGATGCACAGCGTCTTGACGAAGTTTTCGGTGCGGAGAAGTATCAGCAGATCGATGGCCTCGAGGAAATAGACTGGAACGCCGGTGAGCAGCAGGCCAGCGTTTCGCTTTGGTCTCCCACCATGTTGGTCGCGCTGTTCGTCTTTATGTTGGAACAAGTGCTTGGCAATCGCTTCTATTCCAGTCGCAGCGCCGCAAAGAAGCCCCTGCCGTCTCGGAGAGCGGCATGACCAGCGTCGCGGTCGAACCGATCTACGGTAGCGTTTGGGCGTGGGGCATTCTCGCGCTGCTCGTCGTCTTGGTCATCACATTAGTCGCGCCGCCAACGGAAGATCCTCAACGAAGAAAATGGTTGATCGGTTTACGATCAGCCGCGGCGTTGATCTTGCTCCTTGCCGCGATGCGACCGTCGCTGGTTCGCACAGACAACCGACCCGCCGCGGCGACCTTGGTGATCGCCGCGGACACCTCCAAGAGCATGACCCTCCCGGACGGAGACGGCTCGACACGCTGGACGACACAAGGCGAGTCGATCAAGCGTCTGGCCGACGGACTTCAATCGTTGGATGAAACGCTTGCGATCAAACTCATACGCTACGCCGGCGACTCCTCGCTTCTCGCCGAAGCGAGTGACTCCGAATCCATCGCTGACGTCGGGGATGCCATCGACCGCGTGCAACCCGATGGGGCCGCAACCGACTTGGGCAGCGCCCTCCGCGGCGCGATCGAAGCGACCGCCGGTCAACCCTTGGCGGGCGTCGTGCTGATCGGCGATGGAACGCAAAACTCCATCGCCGCCGCGCAACCCAACGGCGCTAATTCCATCGCCGCACGGCAAACCGCCGAAGTCCTCGATTCGCTCGGCGTCCCGCTTTGGACGATCGCGATTGGTCCCTCCGGAGGCGACGACGCCTCACGCGACATCGATGTTTCAAACCTTCCCGACAGCTACAGCTTGTTCTCGGGCAACCAATTCGATGTGAATGTGACCGTTGAAGCCCGAGGGCTCGCGGGACAGCGCGTGCCACTGACCATCTCATGGATCGACCAAGACGACAAAGTCTCCGAAGCCGCCAGCCGACAACTCGATGTCCGTGGCGCCAAGGAGACGACAGGCCTTTCGATTCCGCTCACGGCCCCCGCGCCTGGCGTCTATCGATTGCGGGTCGAAGCACAGCCCCAACGTGGTGAGTGGGTGACCGGCAACAATGCTCAGACCGCTTTCGTTGAAGTGCGCGAGGGGGGCGGGAGAGTGCTCTTCATCGAGGGCCCGGGACGTCCCGAGAAAACGTTCATCATGAGATCGTTGCGACGCTTTCCCGACCTCGAACTCGATGACGTCACGATTCGGGGCCGGCAGAGTTGGCCTGTGCAGCTCGGTGCCGCCTTCGAACCCGGACGCTATGACATCTTCGTGCTAGGTGACCTCGACTCCTCCGCGATCGGCGATGAACAACTCCAACGTCTCGCCGAACGTGTGCAAGCCGGCGCGGGACTGGTGACCCTCGGCGGATTCGCCGCCTACGATGTCGGCGGTTATGCCGCGGGCCCGCTTGCCGAAGTCCTGCCGATCCGAATGGACAACGCGCTGCGTCGCCCCCCCGTGCGCGGAGCGATCACGCAAGCCGAACGCGACGCCCGCAAAGCCTCGCAACTGCCGGGGCCGATCAGGGTCGAGATCGCGCGCAACCATCCCATCGTCGATCTCGGTGGCGGGGACCCCACGGCACCTTGGAAAGAACTTCCCGGGGCGCCGGGCGCCAACCGCTTCCAAGCGACCAAGGTCGCCGCCGGCACGCAGGTGCTGCTGCAAACACCGCAACAAGAGCCGCTGTTCGTCGTTGGCGGCTACGGCAAGGGTCGCGTCGCCGCACTCGCGCTGGACTCCACTCATCGTTGGTGGCGTGCCGGCAAGATGGACGCACATCGTCGATTCTGGCGCCAACTGATTCTCTGGTTGATGTCACGTGAAGAAACCTCCGGCGATAGCGTGATCGCCGAATTGGACTCACGACGATTCGAATCCGAAGCTGCGCCAGAGTTCAGGGCACGGTTGCAAACGCTGGAGGGTCAGCGCGCAGGCGTGACTCTTTCGGCGAGAGTCATTGACGAGTCGAGAGCAGAAACCGAACTCAACGTGACCGCTTCGGCGGACGACGTGCCACGCATTCGGGGCAACCTTCCGACACTCGCCCCGGGCTTTTATCGCCTCGTCGTTAGCGCGAGCGACGAATCGATCGCCGCCGACGAGATTGCTTTCCAAGTGTTGGAAACCAGTCGCGAACTTGCGCGTCCGATGGCCGACCCGGTGTACCTTGAGCAGCTCGCAAACCTGACCTCGGCTCACGGCGGATCATCCTACGATCCCGTCGATGTCGCAAAGTTGATCGAAGTGATCAAGCAGCGTCGTCGAGAAGCCGAAACACCGGTCATCGAAAAGCGTCGGCTGGGTGACGGGCCTCTGAGCGGATGGTTGGTATTTGTTTTGTTCGCTGGCACACTCTCGATCGAGTGGGGTCTTCGCCGCGCATGGGGCATGGCTTAACGGGCGAGACTCATCGGCACTCGTTGCAGTGACCGCGCAAGAGGATCTCGGTGATCTCGCCCACCTTTTCGCTGGCGCGCCGGCTGCTCGCGGTCAGCGTCACGTCTTCCAAACAGGACACACTACCGCAATCAACACACAGGAAGTGGGGGTGCGACGATTCGTGATGCTCGCTGGCTCGAATCGGCTCAAAACGCCAAACATGATCCCCCAGCTCCGACCGGCGAAGGATCCCAGCGTCGGTCATGTCATTCAGATTTCGAAACGCCGTTGCCTTATCGATCCCGCTTTCCGCGAGATGCTCCGCGACATCGGCGTGCGTCAGCGGAGCTCCCGCGTCCTGCAGCATTTCGAGTGTCGCCATTCGCGCGGGTGTCGCTCGCAAACCGGCGGCGCGAATGGCATCCCTGATCTCAGTCTTGTCTGAACCGTTTATCATCACTCTTACCGGCGGTCTCCTGTGACGTCGCCTCCACCATATGCACGACGAAAGCGACGTGGCTAGCCGTTCAATCGTCTATCAGCTTACGACATCCAACGGACCATGATCATCGCAGTGATCGCCATGCGGATGGTGCAGATGGCCATCGACGAGATAGTCGATGTGATCACCATGAGGTACAGGCTCATGGCCGCAGCCGGGTCCGTGGACATGACCGGAATCGTGGCATCCACATGCATGATCCGGCGTGCACACATCGGGATTCTTGTCGCTCACTTCGATCACATGCTCGACGACCGAACCATCTTCGCGGACGTGATGAAGATGACCATCGTGCAGATAGTCGACGTGATCGCCGTGCCGCACACCGGTGTGCTCGCAATCGGGCCCGTGCTGATGATCGTGATTCTCGTGAACTTGGCTCATCAATTGGCTCCAGTGTCAGGGGGTATGTTCGATCGCGTGCATGACGCCGTTCGTCACAAGACGCGATATGTGCTCGTCAGCTAGTGCGTAGTAGACGTGTTTACCGTCGCGCCTCGAGCGCACGATTCGCTCGCTCTTCAGTACCCGCAATCGCTGCGAAACGGCCGGCAAGGGTTCGTTCAATGCTGATGCGATCTCGGAAACACAGCACTGCCCTGCCTCCAAAATCAGCAACAACCGAAGCCGTTGCGGGTCACCGAGGGCTCGAAAAATGGCGGCCGCCCGGTCGCACGCCGATTCGTCGACCTCGAAAGCTCTCGCTTCGTGGTCGTCGTCGGTACAGCTTGGGGCTTCGTCGATCGACAATTTGGCATCCTCGCGGCCATCAACTAAACACTTGCAAGACTGTTTAACTGTAGAACTTTCGGGCACCCTCGTCAATCGCTGGCGCTCCGTTTTGCCGCATACGAAGGAAACCCGCCGATGCTCAATGTGCAATCCAATTGCGATAAAGTAGTCTTCCAGGCATGAATGTGTTGCCACTGCTCGCGATCTATTGCGCCCTCATCTTGGCCGCCTCCCTGTTTGGGGGACGCATCTCGTCACTGATCCGCATGACGCATTTACGGACGCAGTTGCTGATGAGCGGGGTTGGCGGGCTGATGCTCGGCATCGCGATGCTGCATCTTTTCCCACATTCCTGCGAGCTGCTCGGTGCCTCGAAAGCGGGAATCGGTGGACTGGTCGGGCTGACGGGAATGTTCCTGCTGATCCGCTTGTTCCATACCCACGATCACAGTGGCAACCATGGGCATGACCACGGCGCTGGTCACAGGCATGACGACGGCGCTAGCCACAGGAGTGAACACAGCGAAATCGCACATCACGCGCATGAGCCTGATGGCGAGGCTTGGGGGCATTCGGATCACGCGCATGAGCGTGGACTTGGTTGGGCCGGGTTATTTTTTGGATTGGTGCTGCACACGATCATTGACGGCGTCGCGTTGGCGGCCAGCGTGATCGCCGAAAGTGAGCACGGGGCGTGGCTCAGCCTCGCGGGACTCGGCACGTTTCTGGCGGTGGCCCTCCATAAACCGCTCGACGCGTTTGCTATCACGGCGGTGATGCAGCGCCAGCACTGGTCGAGTCGAGCTCAGTGGCTGGTCAATGTCGGGTTTTCGTTGGCGTGCCCGGTGGGTGCGTTCGCCTTCTACTTTGGCGTGAGCAACGTCGTGACCGATCCCACGGCGTTGGGCTGGGGATTAGCACTTTCGGCGGGATTCTTCATCGGCATTGCGCTCGCGGATTTGTTGCCGGAAGTCGCGTTCCATGATCACGATTCCGGCAAGCTGACCGCGACGTTTCTGCTCGGAATCGCCATTGCGATCGGAGTCGAAAACCTGCCCGGCCACAACCACAGTCACGAGCATCCAGCCGCAAGCGATCGAGCCCGCCGCGAAGCAATAGGCCACGACCATTCCCAAGGCCACGACCATTCAGGTCACGACCATCCCAGCGAACACGCCCACTAGCGCCACGGAGAAGCAAGTAACGGTGGCAGACAAGAAGTCGGCCATGCAAAGGTTCCCACCGAGGAGGCCGAGGAGTGAACGCAAACGAAATCACGGCTCCTCGGCCCCAAACGAACCTCCGACACCGAGTTTTCGTCCAGGATTGGACACCTCGCCCGTATTTGGTACAGTTTTCTCGACGCACCCGTAGCTCAACTGGATAGAGCATCGGTCTTCGGAACCGAGGGTTGGGGGTTCGAATCCCTCCGGGTGTACTTCGCTATGTTCTGTCTGCTGAACAATTTCCGTTCCCTCCGGGCGCGGACCTCTACCGAACGAGATGCATTTGGCCAACCGGATTTAGTTTCTTGACGCTGCGGTCTCGGCCAGCAGCCGTGGGCCAGCCAATTGGGCACAACTTCAGTTTTCGCTTGCAAGGAAATTGAACTTGGCCGGTCTCTTTTGCGACAAGACTCCCGTCAATTCGGCCGTAGACCCGGCCACGTCAAATCGGGTCCCATTCCCGTCCGGGACACGATTCGTATTGGCTCCTTCTCTCGCGCGGCACCATTTCTGTGATGCGCGTACGATTCACCCGCGTGTGGCAAAGCAGTCGTCACGAACTGGATCGCACTGCTATTCGGCGTCCCTGAGCCGACGCATTTGGCAGCCACCATTGCTAAAAATGATCCATCTGCTGTTCTTGAATTCCAATCCAACCTCGACCGACCCATGAATGCCACCACCTAGATCGGGGTGGTAAGTGCTGATGTCCAAACTGACCAAGTCTTCGTTCACCCAGTCGACGTTCTCGACAATCACGATCAAGTCGCCGTCGCGTGCCTCGTTGACCGATTTAACGCGTTCCAAGCCGATCGCGGTGACCAAGGCCGGGTCAGGAGCACGCCACCGCCGTTCGCCGTATTTTGAAAATCCCGTGGACAGAAACAGCTTCGAGTCCGCCCCAAGTTTGAGCTTTTCCTTGATCCACGATTGCCCGTGCGTCCCATAGATCTGCTCAACGATCGTTTGGTCGAAATCTTGAAGCATGAGCGAACGGTACAAGAGGATGCTTTTCGAAACGTTTGCCGAAACGCTTCGGGGCTGATCGATCTTGGAAGCTTCCGAAAACTGCGTCTGGGTGTTCGAGCATGATGAACCCAACACCAGAATCAGAACGGATTTGAAAATATTGCTCATCGAAGAATCCCAGGTTGAACAGTCTCGAAGAGACCAACGAAGTACGATCGGTTCAGAGCGGTGGACGCGTCTGGCTCGATCGTGCATCGAGGTCCCTTGTAGACGTTGGAGACGTGACCGTTTCCATTAGAACTCGTGATCCTGACGAGCCAACTGAATCGGCAAGAGGTTCAGGTCAGGAAGAAGCGAGCGCGATGCGGGCGATCAAAGCCGGCACAGTCCTTGCGACATCGAAGGCTATTGGTACTGGTGGCATTCGACATGGGCTCACGTGCCGCCGTCGCGGAAGCGCACGGGAAAGGTGAACATTACCGCGTCCTTGGCCTGTGAGCCTGGGATGGAACCGTAGAGTTCCATTGCCGCGGTATTGCCACGTTCTGTGAGCACCCACACATCACAGCAGCCAAGGCGAGCGGCGATCTCGGATAGCTTGCTGAGGATCGACGTTGCGAGCCCTTGCCGTCGGAACGCAGGGTCCACGCCCAGTTCATTCACCCACATTTCCGGCGTCGGCTTGTCGGGGTGCACATAGTGTACGGCCGATGCAAAACCGACGACTCGCCCGTCGGCCAGGGCCGCAACCAAGTGGTGGCGGGGATCAGCCAAGAATTCGTTGGCGCGCCGAATGTCGATCGCGTCATCGAATACATCCGCGGCAAAGGATTCTAGCAGTGGGGCGTCGGGCTCCGACAGTTCCTTGATTTCGATCGATCGACTCATACGAAGGTCGTAGCCGCATGACGGTGGTCACCTGGACGAACGGAGAGCCACGAATGGAATCGTGTTTCTGGCGAACCCCGTGCACGTCCTTGCGATCGTTCCCGCGTCTTTCCCAACGTTGGCTGGCAGATCATCGCTCCAGTCGAATGTACTCGACCCCCATCGCCATGGAAAATCTGCGCATCGATCAGCCATGGTGCCCACGTCGTCACGATTGCGTCTGCGTTGTTGATCGCTGAGCCAAGATACACCGCCATCGGAACGATAGCTGGCCAGGGCAAACGCATTTGAGTGAATGGAACAATTATTGCGTCGCAATTTGCTTCGTCAAATCAGCGAGTATTTCGCTCGAGTTTCACGGAGCCACGCTGGCGAAACACGCCAGCGGTTCAGCCAAAAGGAGTGCTGATGATTGCTACAACGCCGTAAGCGCCCGAGGCGACCATTCTGTTTGGCGG
>JBCBLJ010000182.1:0-11746 GCA_038520195.1 Planctomycetota bacterium | reverse complement strand
GGATTTCACCGTAGATCGTGGCACCCCGCTTTTTGGCGGACTCGTACTGTTCAAGGATCACCATCGCCGAACCCTCACCGAGCACAAATCCATCGCGGAGCCGGTCAAAGGGCCGACTCGCCTTCGTCGGTTCCTCGTTACTTTCGCTCAGCGCCGTCAAGAGATTGAATCCCGTGACGCCGAAAGGGTGAATCATGCTGTGTGTACCGCCGGCCAGCATCACGTCGGCATCGCCCCGACGGATGATCTCGGTCGCTTCCCCGACCGCTTGGCTGCTGGCGGCACAGGCCGTCAGACAATTGACGTTCGGACCTTGAGCATTGAACATCGTCGCGAGGTGAGCCGCGGGCATATTGGGCTCCTGCTCGAGTTCCATGACGGGGTCGAGGATCTCTTTGCCTTTGGCGATGAACTTGGAAGCGTCGAAATCGCCATCGACCAGCGCGGCGGCCATCATCTGACTGAATGACTGAAAGTCTTGATTGCCTTCGCCACTGCCGAGATAGACGCCAAACCGAACGGGATCTTGGATCGAATCCAGGGCGCCACTGTCATTCATCGCTTGCTTGGCGGCTCCGATCGCAAACTGGGTGTGCCGTCCGAGCCGCGCCGCGCGGTCGGCGCTCTCTCCGATGCTGGTCAGGTCCCAGTCCTTGACTTCCGCACTGATTTTGGTCGGGAACTCGCTGGCGTCAAAGAGTGTCGTTCGGGCAACACCGCTGCGACCTTCACGAAGCCCCTCCCAAACCGTCGAGGGATCGTGACCCATGGGGTTCACCATCCCGATACCGGTTACCACGACCCTTCGTCGATCCTGTGTCATGACAAAAGCTTTTCGTACTTTGGATACCGATTGCCGTGGGCGTCCACGGCCACCGCGAAGAAGTTCATGATATGCAGCATGGACCAGAGATCATCGGGCGCATAAAGGGGTCCCTCGATCAGCACGCCGTCTTCCAAGAAGGCAAACATGAGATCGATTTCAGCCTGTAGATCGTTGCCGCAGTGACTCGTCGAAACGACGGTCGCGCCGTTGTCCTGCATCGCATCGATGCGAACTTCATAGGTGAGTTGATCACCGACACGAGCGGGCGCATGGAATTTGGCTCGGCCGACCTTGGCCAGCACCACCCGTTTCTCGAAGAGGAAGTGTTCGCCGACGAGGATGCCGCCGATCTGTGCCATTCCCTCGACGATCAACGTCGGAGGAAGGTACGGAAAACCAGGGCAGTATTCATCGACCGACTCTTCGGCCAGGGAAACGTTCTTGAGTCCCTTGGCGTGAGAGCCGCTGACGAATTCGGTGAAACGGTCAACCCAAAACCAGCGCATCGGTGCTCGCGGATGCCGACCCTATGACAGTTTTGTACCGACGTAGCGGCAAAGGTCTCCGACGGTCAGCAAGTTGCCGAAGTTCTGCACTTTGGGGTCGGACTCGAATGAGCTGAGATCCGCCCAGGGCATACGCTTTTTCAATTCGTCCATGCCGACGGCCGTCACCGCGCCGTCCTGTACGAACTGGCTGTTGGTGAGGATGTCCTCGGGCGAGAGTTCCTCGCGCGGGATTTGAATGTCGAACGCTTTTTCAAGCTTGAAGACGATGTCCAAAAAGTCAATCGACTCCGCTCCCAGGTCGCCGACAAGCGTGGCCTCCGGGGTCACTTCGTCATCATCGACACCGAGTGCGTCCTCGAGGGATGATTGAACCTTTTCGAAAATCTCTTCTTCGGTCAAAGCCATTGTCTCAAGTCCTTTCCTTTGATTCATGTGAGCGACCAATGCTGGCATTTTCTGGTCGCCCCCGCAAGTCACTATGAAATGTTCGCGGGCCCTAAAATGTCGCCATAGAGTTCACGGAACTGCTGGCGGGCGCGCGCTCTGACATCATCGTCTGTACCAATTTCGCTCGGCTCATTGCTACCGCAACGCTCAAAAACCAGTTTCGCGCTGACGGTCACCTTTCCTTCTTTTTGCGCGGTCGCCTTGACCGTCACCATCTGGTCCTGCTCCTTGGTCACCTCGGCGTTGATCTCGAGCGTTTCCCCCACCGCAAGGAAGTCACCGAACTTGACGTTGCGGGCTTCGCGAAGCAGAACGAGCGGGTGGGCGAAGTCCTCCCCGGTTCGAATCATCCAAATCGCCGCCTGATGCAATGCCTCGAGCATCATGACGCCGGGCATCACCGCGAACCGAGGAAAGTGGTCACGAAGGGCCTCTTCGTCGGCTCGAAGCGTACGCGTCCCAACGATCTTTTTTCCCGGCTCCAGCAGCGTGATTCGATCTATTTGACGGTACTTCATACCGTCATATCCGAAGGTCACCATGTTGTTGTCCGAATCGACGTTCCTGTGGCCGGCGCGACGAGAATTACCGAGCTGTCGCAAATTGCCGGGGCGTTCCAGCACCGACAATTTATCAATTTGCCAATTTGCCTCCAGGGCACGTGAGCGCTGCATCCGGCGAGAACCGGTTCAGCGGCCCTTGAGACGGGCCGGAGGAGCGAGATTGGCGTGATTGATTTCGCGTTCTAGCCTGGCTTCTGGTAATCTGGAGAGCCCCGCGACACCCTCCCACCATGCCACCTGCCTGCCGATGAAGCGATCGCTCTGCCTCGCCCTGTTGTTGGCGTGCACCCCTCTGACGTTTGCGGCGAATCCGCCTGATTCGACGGAGTTTTTTGAAAACCGGATACGCCCCATCCTCGTGAAGCACTGTTACAAGTGTCACTCGGAGGAATCCGACGAGATCGGAGGATCGCTATGGCTCGACTCCGCCGGTGCGATGCGAGATGGCGGCGACAGCGGCCCGGCGATCGAACCGGGCGATCCGGATGCCAGCTTGCTGGTTTCGGCGATCCGTTACGAATCCATGGAAATGCCGCCGGAAGAGCGTTTGCCGAATCACGTCATCGCGGACTTCGTGAAATGGATCGAAGCCGGTGCCAAAGATCCCCGTACCGGAACGGTTCAGAAGCCCAAACATGCGGAGATCGACTTCGACGCTGGTCGCCAATTTTGGGCGTTTCAGCCGATCGCCGATTTTCGCTCGACGCTCCCGCCGCAGGAGCGTGACGCCATCGAGGATCGTTTGATCGATGCCGTGATCGACAAACGGCTCGGTGAGAGCGCGGTGACACCCGGTGCAGTGGCGACGCCAGCCGCGCGGCTACGGCGGCTGTCATTTGACCTGACCGGACTTCCGCCCAGTGAATCGCTTCGTACCCGATGGCTGGCAGAACCCACGGCTGAGAATTGGTCCGCCGCGGTGGAAGAGTTGATCGAGTCTCGCGCATTCGCACAGCACTGGGGACGTCATTGGCTGGACATTGCAAGGTACGCCGACAGCAACGGCAGTGACTTCAACGCGACCTATCACGAGGCGTGGCGATATCGAGACTACGTCATCGACTCGTTCGACCGAGACCGCCCGCTGGATCAGTTCATTCGCCAACAGGTCGCCGGCGATCTGCTCCCAGCGGCGAACGATGACGAACGACACGACAATATCGTTGCCAGCACGTTTCTGATGTTGGGAACGAAGATGCTCAGCGAACGTGACAAAGTCAAACTCACACTCGATGTGGTTGATGAGCAGATCGATACGATCGGTCGAGCGTTTCTCGGAATGACGCTCGGATGTGCCCGCTGTCACGATCACAAATTCGATCCTATCGCGACGGAGGATTACTACGCCCTGGCGGGAATCTTCAAAAGCACTCAAACAATCAAAGGTGAATCGCAGAAGTACGTCAGCACCTGGAATCGCGTTCCGCTGCCGGCATCGCAGGAACACCACGACAACTTGAACGCCTATGCGACGAGCGTCAAGAAACTCGAAGAGGACATCAAGCGAGCGAAAGCCAACGTCAAGAGTGTCGGCCATCGCGGCGTCGTCATTGACGATGCCGATGCAAAGAAGGTCGGAAAGTGGGTCGATTCGACCTTCAGTAAAGGCTACGTCGGCGTCGGGTACGTTCACGACAACAACGCCGAAAAGGGTGCCAAGTCGATCGAATTCCGGACTCGACTGCCGAAGTCGGGACGCTATGCCGTGAGGGTCGCCTATGCCGCGTCGGGCAATCGCGCTCCTGCGGTCCCAGTCACCGTTGTGACCGCCGACGGAACGAAGGAAATCATTCTTAATCAGCGCGAGGCCGGCGAGAACAACCTTTGGTTCTCGATCGGCGAATTCGAATTCAGTGCGGACGAGGATGCTGTCGTCACTCTTCGAAACAAAGGCACGACCGGTTATGTGATCGCGGACGCGGTCCAGTTCCTTGACCCCGATGACGCAAAGGTTCCAACCGACGGTGGACGTCTCAGCGAAGCGCAGCGCGAACTGAAATCGCTGCAAGCGGACCTCAAGAAACTCAAAGCGAACAAGCCACCGGCGCTACCCGAAGCGATGGCTCCATCCGATTTAGCGGCGGATCAGATCGCGGACAGCCCGGTGCATATCCGCGGGGAGCCGAAGAACCTCGGCGAAACGGTTCCGCGCGGATTCTTGACCGTGTGCAGTTCGGGGGACGCGGCGATTGAGGCACCGGCGGGCAGCGGTCGTTTGGAACTCGCCCATTGGCTGACCGATCCGGACCATCCGCTGGTGGCTCGCGTGATGGTCAACCGCGTTTGGAGCCATCTTTTCGGAGAAGGCATTGTTCGTACGGTGGACAACTTTGGCTCACGTGGCGAACGCCCTTCGCATCCCCAATTGCTCGACGCCTTGGCGCTCGACTTGATGCGTGACGGCTGGAAACTCAAACCGCTGATCCGCAAGATCGTGGGATCGGAGGCCTATTCGAGAGCGAGCTCCCACCAAGCCGCGGCGGCCGCGATCGACCCGGAGAACCGTTTGCTTTGGCGCGCCCATCGGAAGCGACTCACCGCGGAGTCAATTCGCGACACGATGGTGTTGGCGGCGGGCCGATTGACCGACGAAGAACCGACGGAACCGGTGGCGAACAAGGGCACGCTCGTCACCAAAAACAACGCGACCTCAGTGGCCGTCGGCACCGGCATCGAGCAGCCGATCCGAACGCTCTATCTTCCCTTGATTCGTGGACACGTCTCGGAGTTACTGTCGACACTGGACGCGGCGGACCCGGATCTGCTCGTCGGCAAACGTCCGACCACCAACGTACCCGCGCAAACGTTGGTGTTGCTCAACCATGACTCGGTGAATCAATGGGCCGGTTTAGCGGCGGCAAGAATTGTCGGTGAGTGCCCGAGTCTGTCGGAGCGAATCGATGCCGCCTACCGTTGTTGTCTTTCACGTGACCCTCACGAGGAAGAGCGTGCGGCGGCACTCGATCTGTTGGACGCCAGGCCCGATGCCGAATTGGCGACGCGACAATTGACGGATTTGATCGCCGCGATGTTTGCGAGTACCGAATTTCGACTTCTCGATTGAGAACACGAAGATGCCGCCAGCCAAAAACCGAACATTGGATCGCCGAAAGCTCATGACAAATGGCTTTGCGATGGGTTCGTTGGCCGTCACCGCGATGACGCCGCTGGGCCTTCCAGCCGCGTCGGTCGGGCCGATGCATGCGGCATCCGCAAAACGCGTGATCTTTCTCTTCATGCACGGCGGACCGAGTCACGTCGACACCTTCGACTACAAACCGAGGCTCGCCAAGGACGACGGCAAGCGTCTGCCGTTTGACCTTCCGCCGAATATGGATGCCGTTCCAAAGCTCATGAACGGGCCGTGGAAGTTTGCCCGTCGCGGTGATTCGGGGTTGTGGGTCAGCGATCTACTGCCGCACATGGCGAGTTGTGCCGACTCGCTGTGCGTCATTCGTTCAATGCACACCCGTGGCCAGTCGCACGGCCAAGCGGTCGGGATGATCAACACAGGAAGTGATAACTTGGTCCGCCCAAGTGTCGGCGCTTGGATCAGCTACGCATTGGGAAGCGAACACCCGGACTTGCCCGCTCACATCGCGATCGGTCCCGCGACGGCGCATGGCGGACCGAGGAACTACGGTGCCGCATTCCTGCCTGCGATTCACCAGGCTACGGCCGTCGGAAGCAACGGCAAACCGGGTACCGGCAAAATCCCGCACCTTACCGGACACCTGAGTGAAGAGGTGTTGGATCGTCGAATCGCGATGCTTCAGCGGATGAATGCCGATCACGCGACGCGGAGTGGACCCGATCGAGAGATTGAGGGTGCGATCGAAGCGGTCGACCTCGCGCGTCGAATGCGATCCGCGGCCCCCGATGTGTTCAACCTCGAACAGGAGACCGAGACGACTCAGCGCGCCTACGGGCTTGATCAGAAAGCGACCAAGGAATTCGGCCGAAGTTGCTTGTTGGCGCGGCGGCTCGTCGAAAACGGCGTCCGCTTCGTGACCGTGAGCAGCGGTCAGGTTTGGGATCAGCACGGAAACCTCAAAAGCGGCCATGAGAAAAACGCGTTGGCGACCGACCGGCCGGTCGCGGCGTTGATCGAGGACCTCAAGGCGCGCGGACTCTGGGAAGACACACTGATCGTTTGGGGCGGCGAATTCGGCCGCACGCCCGTCGTGCAGGGTTCCAATGGTCGCGACCACAACCCGCAAGGCTTTTCGATGGTCCTTTCCGGTGGCGGCGTGCGTCCCGGAATTGCGTACGGCGAGACCGACGAGTTCGGGTACCACGCACGACGGAGCCGCGTCCACATGCACGACTTGCACGCAACGATGCTTCACCTGCTGGGGATCGACCACAAACAACTGACCTATCGCTATGCCGGCCGCGACTTCCGCCTTACCGACGTGCACGGCGAAGTCGTCGATGGAATCATCGCCTAACGAAGGGCTCGATCCTCGACCTGAAGTCACCCCACGGGTCTGGCCAGCGGATTGGACGCTGGTTAATAATCTGACGTTTGAATCACCTGTCCCCGGCTATTGATCTCTCGTATTGGCGGTCCTCATCGCCTAGTGGATCATCCGGATTCCCTGTAGACTCCCGGAATCGGAACTAACGACATGCGTACCCACCTCCTCACATTGGCATTTGCCGCGACGGTTCTATTGATGAGTACTGACGACGCTTCGGCTCAGTCGACTGAAGACGCCGAGATTTTCTCCAAGGTTTATTTCGACATCGAGATCAATGAAGAGGACGCTGGTCGGATCGTCTTTGGACTCTTCAAGGATGTCCCGCGAACGGCGGAAAACTTCCGGGCGTTGTGCACCGGTGAGAAGGGCGAAGGCAAATCAGGCAAGCCTCTTCACTACAAGGGAAGCATTTTCCATCGCGTCATCCCCCAGTTCATGCTCCAGGGTGGCGACTTTACTCGCGGCAACGGCACCGGTGGCGAAAGCATCTACGGCGAGAAGTTCGCCGATGAGAACTTCAAATTCAAACACGACCAGCCAGGCCTTTTGAGCATGGCCAACGCCGGTCCCAACACGAACGGTTCGCAGTTCTTCGTTACCACCGTCGTGACCGGCTGGCTCGATGGTAAGCACGTTGTCTTCGGTCGCGTCCTCGAAGGGATGGACGTTGTCAAACGAGTCGAGTCGTTGGGTTCCCGGAGTGGTGCCACTCGATTGCCGATCGTGATCAAGGACTGCGGTGAACTGAAAGACGAAGACGAGAAGTAGGTCTCACACACACCCGCCATCCGAACCCTGAAATAGAAAAAGCTCCGGTCGACGCCGGAGCTTTTTTCGTTTTTCCGCGGTTCGTAAGAGCTTAGCTGCGTCCGCGATTTCGAGACTGCTTCGACGCAAACTGCTCTAACTCGCGCTCCAATCCGTTCAAGTCGTCTTCAAGCCATTGATGAAAATCTGCAAGCGGTCGATCCGACAGGCGTACCTTCAACTCGGACCAGTCGAGGGAGGACTCGATCTCGACGCTCGGCTGAGCGCCGACGGTGGTCTGACTTTTCGAAGACATCGCCATCGTTTTTCCCTCGTTCGAAGCAACTATGCGGACAACGTTTTAGACACCTACACCCGCCGTTCGGTTCATATCGATTTTCTGCTTTCTCAATCAATGCAAGTTTCGTGCCTCAAATCGTCGCAAATCGCTCACTTGGTTTCGACCGAGGATTTACGGGCCCCTTTTTCGCGTGCCCGAAGACGCTCGGATGCCATGTTGGCAAAGTGCATCATTTTTGAGGCGCTTTGTCGCATTCTTGCTACGCCCTCATTTTACTCGCGTCGCGTGAATCTCCGCGCACGAATCGTGCAAACGGCGAATGCCCGCCAGAATGACACCGGGTTGGTCGACTCAGTGAAAAACTCCGGGCCGACGAGTCGCCCATAGCACTATCCCAGCCGTCAACCCTTTGCCAACCATCTACGACAGCGCGTCGTCGAGACCTTGATCGAAGTACCCAACGATTGCGCAAACGAGCTGACCCGCAGCTCTTCGAGCATCCAGCGAAACTCATCGCAAGACCGATTCGCCGGCGTTCGTTCGGACTCGGAAAACGACGCCAACCACATCGATTGCAACTCGAGAATTTCATTGCCCGCTTCAAGTTCGCGAGGTGTGATCCCGGCTTGGGCCTTTTCAAGTCGATAACTGATCGCCGCGACGTATCGCGGATACTGTTTGAGCCACTGCCAGGGTGTCGCCGAAAGAAACCGATCGTGAAAGAGCCATTCGAGCTGTCGTTGGACATCCTCCTTGATGGATGAACGGTCGGACGATCGAAATGTCTCGTAGCGGGATCGCATCTTCAGGTACTTCTCGCCCAGCGAACCCAACCAAGCCGTCACGGCCTGCACGGCGATCGCGATCTTTTCACCACGATCGGTGCGAGCTTTATCGAACGCATCGACGGAGCGAGGCAGCGAACGCTCATCGACAAAAGCGATTCGGGCCAGAAGATCGACCAACGATGATTCCAGGTTGCTAGACGGAGCGGCTCCGGACAGCTGCACCTTGATCGCGTCCAGCTCTGGAAGCCAGCGCACTTGGCGCCGAAGTTCTTTCTTCTCCGCGATCGCGTAGAGACGAACCAAACCCTGGAGCATCGCAGCGTCAGCGCTGGCCCGATCGGCATACAATCGAATCGTGACGGAATCGCCAAGGTCCTGGAAAGCCGGGTACTGAGCGACTTGAACACCCCCGCGACGCCGCACCGCTTCGGTTGGAAGTTCATCGATCGCGAATGAAGTCATCGGGTCGGATGGAAACTCCGCATCGGTGTCGAGGTCTCCGCCGGCTTCGGCCGCGGGCGCCGCGCCAAGCTTGGCGGCGATGGGAGCGACCGATCGACCACGCGCGAGCGTCTGCCCTTGGTCATCGACAACATTGATCAGAAACTCCAAGTGCGGGTCCATCTTCTCGACTTGAAAGTCGGCGGCGGAAACCGGCATTTCGGCGTGCTTGGAGAGCGCTTCACAAAGCGTGGTCATGAACGGCAATTCGCCGTGTTGAGGAAGCAACTCCGATTCGATTCGTCCGGCGACGTCCGCGGCCGGTACAAGATTCCGACGAATCCGCTTGGGCAATGCCTTGATCAAAGCGATGATCTTGGTTCGCAGGAGTCCTGGTACCAGCCACCCCAGCCGTTCGTCACTGACCTGCGAGAGCGCGGATTGATGAATGCGAAGGCTGATGCCATCATCCTCGGCACCGGGCTCGTACCGATACTCCAAGGGTAACTCGGTCTTGCCGACGACAAGCCGGTCGGGAAACGCATCCAAGGAGATCGCGTCGAGCGAGAGTTCGATCAGGTCCCGTGGCTGCATCGCGCAGTGAGAAGAGTCGTTGTCGATGACGGGCGGTTCAGCGAGCCATTGCGACAGCGCGGCCGAATCGGTCAAGCGTGAGGTCCACTGCGGCAGCGACGTCTGCTTGGCGAACTTCTCGAGACGACCTCGATCGCAAACCTCGTCGGGAAGATTGTGCAGATAGAACTGCCGGACCGCGTGTTCATCGACGACCAGATCACGACGACGAGTCTTGGCGGCGAGCGACTCGAAAGCATCGCGGAGCGATCGATTGTGGCGTACGAATCGCGCGTTAGTTTCCAACTGCCGTTCCACCAAGCCGTGTTCGATCAGCAGTTCCCGCGCCGTCGCCGGATCGATGGGTGCTAGCGGGACACGGCGTCGCGTTACGATCGGTAACCCGAATAGCGAACGTCGCTGGTAACAAAACGCGCCACGTGACTTGCGGCTCCAGTGCGGATCAGCGAAAGAGTCTTTTAGCAAATGGCCCCCGATTTCTTCCACCCATTGTGGTTGAACCCGAGCGACCGTCCGCGCGAATTGCTTTGAGGTCTCGACCCATTCCGACGCGACGATCCATTTCGGCTTGGCGGCGAAGAGTCCGCTTCCGGGCCAAAGGAACGCCTTGAGTCCTCGCGGCCCGACGTAGTCGTTTTTCTCGCCGGACATCGCAACACCGGTGAGGAAACCGGTGAGAAGCGCCTTGTGAATTGAGGCATAGGTGTCTTTATCAACGATCGAGGAATCGTCGTCGGCGTAGCGAATCTTTCCAATCCTCGAACGCTTCCCTTTCTTGTCTGAACCGAGTTCGGTGGCAACCTCACGAAGTTGCCGATAGGTCTCGGACCATTCCCGCATGTTGTTCGGTGAAAGGAAACGACGCGAGAGTGTTTTGGTCAGCTTGCCGCGCGACAACTCCGCTTTCGAGTGCTGGTAGAATCGCCAAAGCCGTAACAGTGACAGAAAGTCGCTGTCCGGGTCTTGAAACTCCGCGTGCTCCTCGTCGGCCGCCTGTTGTTTATCCTGCGGTCGCTGCCGGGGGTCGGGGATCTCAAGCGCCGCGGCAATCGGCAACACCTCCGGCAGGCAACCGTGATCGGCGGCCGCCAGCAAGATGCGCCCGATCCTTGGATCGACGGGCATCGATCCGAGGCGTCTGCCGATGGGCGTCAGTTCGTGATGTTCGTCGATCGCGCCCAGTTCGGTCAACGTTTGCGTCCCCTCGCGAATCGACTCCTCGCGCGGCATGTCCAGCAGCGGCAACTCGTCGAGCTTTCGAAACCCGAGCATCTTGCATTGCAATAAGACGGACGCGAGATTCGTTCGACGAATCTCCGGAGTCGTAAACGGATCGCGCGACTCGAAGTCTTCGTTCGAATAGAGTCGTAGGCAAATACCCGGCCCGACGCGACCGCAACGACCTGCGCGTTGATTGGCGCTGGCTTGACTAACCGGCTCGATCGGCAGTCGCTGTAGTTTGCTGCGAGGACTGTAGCGACTGATTCTCGCCGTGCCGGTATCGATGACGTATCGAATCCCGGGAACCGTCAGTGAACTTTCGGCGACGTTGGTCGCGAAAATCAATCGTCGGTTTTGCGTCTTCGGCTGAAAGATCCGCTGCTGTTCCTGTTGCGGCAAACGCGCATAAAGCGGCAACACTTCAATGCGGTTTTCCAGCCCGATTCGCTTGTAGTGACCCGAGACGTGATGCGACACCCAACGGATATCACGCTCGGTCGGAAGAAACACGAGCGTGTCCCCGCTGCCGCTGCGCGATAGCGAATCGAGCCCAGCGATCACGTGCCGCGCCAGATCGTAGCCGCGGGACTCGTCGCCGCCGGCGTCCTCCCACGGTAAGTGCCGTATTTCGACCGGGTAGCCACGACCTTCCACGTTCACGATCGGGGCCGGTCCGTGCTCGTCGCAAAAATGCTCTGCGAAGCGTTCCGCATCGATCGTCGCGGAGGTGATCACGATTTTGAGGTCCGGCCGTTTCGGCTGGAGTTGCCGGAGGTAGCCCAATAGGAAGTCAATGTTCAACGATCGCTCGTGGGCCTCGTCGAT
>JBCBLJ010000721.1:0-4332 GCA_038520195.1 Planctomycetota bacterium | reverse complement strand
CTCTGGGCGCTCGCCGCAGGATTGCAGGGCCGCGATTGGAGATCACTCGTCGCGAGCGAAAAAGAGTCGATTGTCGAGGAACTCAAGGGTCTTCTGACACTGATGGGCGAAGATGCTTCTGCACTGAAGGAAACGGCCGTGAAGGTCGCCAAGAAGTCAGGTGCTAAGAACATTCCCGTTGTCGTCGCTCAAGACAATGTCAGCGGTCCGAGCAACTACAAGCTCGACGAGAAAGCTGCCGTCACCGTGATCGTCGCCAACTCCGGAAAAGTCGTCGCTTCGCACGCGTTTGAGACCCCGAAGAAGGTCGACGTTGCTGCCGTCATCGGCGACATCAAGAAGATGTTCAACTAGGGCTCTTCGGCCATTTGAATCAATCAAGGCTGCTTCGATGTTTCTCATCGGAGCAGCTTTTTTAGTTCCTCGACAATCGACTCTTTTTCGCTCGCGACGAGTGATCTCCAATCGCGGCCCTGCAATCCTGCGGCGAGCGCCCAGAGCAGGTTCAGTGTCGCCTGCGGCGCAATGGTTCGTACCGCCGCATACGCGACGACGGGCCCCAAGTCTTCGAGTTGTTCGATCGTTTCGATGCCCGCCGCTTGGAGAAGCTCGACCGATTTGGGGCCGAGGTTGCGTAACTGATCCAGTGGCTGCTCGCGGTTCTCATTCGCTTGATCGTCGGTCATGATTGACTCATGGTCTGGCTGGTATTGAGCATTGTTTCGTCGCTGTTGCTCGGCGTGTACGACGCGGCGAAGAAGTGGTCGGTACGTGAGAACGCGGTACCGATGGTTCTGCTATGCAACGTGGGCATTGGTGCCGCGTTGTATCTGCCCGTGGTGCTTTGGTCACAGTTAGGAAGTCGCACCGTCGGCCCGACACTGTTGCCGCTGACGTGGACCGAGCATTGGTTGGTATTCTGCAAGAGCCTGTTGGTTGGCGTTTCTTGGACGCTCGCGTTCAATGCGCTCAAGCACCTTCCGCTTTCGGTCGCCGCCCCCATTCGCGCGACCAGCCCCTTGTGGACCATTCTGATCGCTGTTTTGGCTTTCCAGGAGCGACCGACATTCGTTCAGTGGATCGGTATCAGCACGGTGATGTTCGGTTTTTGGCGATTCACGCTGGTGGGGCGAAGCGAGGGCATTCATTTTGAGCGGAATCGCGCGGTCGGGTTGATGCTGTTGGCGACCGGGTTGGGTGCCTGCAGCTCGATCTACGACAAGTGGCTTCTTCAGTTCGCAAAGTTGGACCCGACGACGCTGCAGGCTTGGTTCACGATTTACCTGGTACCGGTCATGACGCCCCTGGCGGCTCGCTGGTATCGCAGGGATCGACGCGAACAGCCCTTCCATTGGCGAGCGAGCATCGCGCTGATCAGTCCGTTGCTGATTGCCGCCGATTGGTTCTATTTTACGGCCCTTGCGGACCCCGGCGCCATGGTTTCGGTCGTCTCGGTGATCCGTCGGTGTAGCGTGGTGATCGCGCTGGCATTTGGGTTTAGCGCGTTGAGTGAAGCCAATTTGCGGGCGAAATCCATCTGCGTTGGCATTGTTCTGCTGGGGGTCTTATTGCTCACATGCCATGGGTGAAGTGGCAAACACGGCGGTGCGACGGTTTCCATGGCCGTCACACCGGCTTATGCTACGGAGTTGATCGTTTCTCCTTTGCCGCACATCCTCGCCCCCGGGTTTGACGCGTGGTATCGCTGCCACAAACGTCCAATGAGTGAGTTTCTGCTTTATTACAAGCGGCCAGACCCAACCACCTGGGTTTATCTGTCCTCGTTTTTAACGATCGGGCTGTTCTTCGTGTTCCATCGCTTTTGGAGCGTGAGGAACCTGGATGTCGTGCTGTTGATCCTGTTGGCGCCGGGTTTGTTGATGGTTCACGAAGGCCGTCGTCGACATCTACGTGAGATGGAATCCGGTGTGATCGCGGAAGTCAAACCCGCGGAGGGAAACGCATCGCGGCTTATCGCCACCTACGCCGCCGAGGACGGTGATGTCTCGACCACAGACGACGGAAAACCGATCGTTGCGGAACCATCGATTCAAGAAGAAACCAACGTTCCATTGGTGGCGAGTCCCGAGGCGCTGGATGAGCGTTTGGAGCAGACCGCGTTGAATCCCGATTCCACCGAATCGGAAGTGGAGACGTCTGCGAAGCAACTGCAGAAGAACGGATTCATTTTGCTATTCGTCGTGGAGATCTTGATCCTTGTCCGGCTGATGATCGATCCGATGATCAACCGCCGGCCGCTGCTGGACCCAAATCTTAAAATCGGCGGTCTGTACTTCATCAGTATTTCGCTGTTCATTTTCATGATGGCGAATGTGGCCACCAGCACACCGCGGACGCGAATCTGGCAAGGGCCGCAGTTGGGGCCCGGTTACGCCCTGATGCACCGGTTGCCGGCCATCACCACCCGGCCGGTGAGTTCGGCCTTGGCTGGCGCCGAGCCGGCGACCGAGGATGATCTCAATCTGGCGCAAAAGAGCCGAACCGTTTTGGCAAAGATTCTTGTCATCGGTGCGCATTTCGCCGTCGTCGTCGGCATCGTCCTGATCGGCAATCGCCATTTCGGAAATCTACACGCCGGCGTTGGCTGTGCGACGCTGTACCTGATGTTGCCTTACACGGCACAGATGACCGGGCGGGTCGACCACGCGGTACCCGCCGCGATGTTGTTGTGGGCTGTCTTGAATTATCGGCGTCCGATGCTGGCCGGCCTTTTCATCGGCCTCGCCGCCGGTTTGGTGTATTATCCGCTCTTCTTGTTGCCGTTGTGGTGCAGCTTCTATTGGCAACGCGGTGTCCGGCGGTTCGCCGTCGGGGTTGCTGCGACGCTGGTGTTTCTGATGATTCTGCTTTCACTCGGCGGGACCGATACGCTGGTCGATCACCTTCGCCGGATGTTCGGCCTATTTCAACCGACGATGGAACCGCGAGGGATTTGGGGGCTCGGCTGGAGCCCGGTTTGGCGATTACCCGTGATTGTTGCATTTACGATTCTCTCCTTCTTCTTTGCCGCCTGGCCATCGCCGAAGAACCTTGGTGCGCTCATCGGTTGCTCCGCGGCAGTCATGATTGCGGCCCAGTTCTGGCACGGCTATGGAGGCGGCCTTTACATCGCGTGGTTCTTGCCGCTACTTCTGCTGACAATTTTCCGCCCCAACCTTCAAGATCGAATCGCGCTCAAAGTGGTTGACCGTCGTCAGTCGGGTAGCCTCTCCGGTCGCATTCAATCGATGTAATCATGGAAGATTCCGATCCAGATTCCGCGTCGATTCCGGCGCGGGATCGATATGACAGACTGCTCGCCGATTCCGAAGCTCGCCGTAAGCGACTGGCCGGTACCGACTCTCGGTATGGATTGGTGCGATTGCTGTTTTTTCTCTCGGGAATCTTCTGTCTCGCGATGGGCCCCTTTTCCGACATCGGCTACCTCCCCTACGTCATCGGCGGCGTGCTACTCGTCGGATTCGTGATTTCGGCGATCCTCAATGAACCGATTCGTGACGCGATGGAGAGAGAGGAGAGTGCCACGGCGGTGTTGCAGCGATTGAAGGCGCGGATGGATCGAGATTGGGCAAAGCTCAAGACACGCGAGTCGGTCAAACGCGGCAAGTCGATCCAACTCTCGGAGCGTCAAAAGGATCTCGCAGACGATTTGGATTTGCTCGGCGACACCTCGCTGTTCCGCCTTGTTTCGATGGCCGGAACGACATGTGGTGCGCGGACGCTCGCTAACTGGCTAACCGGGCCGGCGGTTGCCGCAACCGCGCGGGAACGTGCTGCCGCAATCGAGCACCTTGCTCCGCTTCGTAAAGAAAGGCGTCAGTTCTACGCGTTGGCCACGCGGGTCGGCGGCAGCAGCGGTGACCCAGATAGCTTTTCGCGATGGGCGACCGATGAACGGTGGCTGCCGAAGCACGCTTGGCTGACAAAATGGATGGACGTTGGAGCGACGATAGCGGCGGCCGCGATCGGCGTCTTGATCGTTTCTCGGTTTGGTCTTGTCGGCACCGGAACGGCCCGAGTGGCCCTGTTGATCGCCGGCGTGGTGGCGGCGATCAATATTTTCATTAGCACGGTCATGCTCGGGCCGGCGCACCAGATCTTTGCGATCGCAATGTCCGGTCGTCGCTCGGTCGATGAGTATCAGGAGTTGTTCGAAGCCTCGAATTGGTTGCCGCAGTCGCCCGGTCTTCGCAAGCTTCGTGAGACGCTTTTGGGAGAAGACCGTTCGGCCACCGTCGGAATCACGGCGCTGGCAAAGGTGGCTTGGCTTGGCTCCTTTCGACAGAGTGCGCTGACGTTCCTGCTTTATAT
>JBCBLJ010001101.1:0-2091 GCA_038520195.1 Planctomycetota bacterium | reverse complement strand
TTACGCTCCCGCCGCGCGTGAGCAAGCCTTTTTGCCATTGCCACACTTTTCCGGAAAGGCTTATCAGCTTGGCAAAGCGTTTCCGGATCCAAAGCTGGGCTACGTGCAGTTGACTCGAATGGGAGGACATCCCGGTAGGGAGACGGCCGTGGTGGTCCGTTGGCGCTCACCGATCGATGGCGTCGTTCGTATTCAAGGTCGACTCATTCACGAGTCCTCAAAGGGTGATGGAGTGCGAGCTAGAACGATTCACCAAGGCAACGTCGTGACGTCTTGGCAGGCGCGTGCGAGTGAAGTGGCGACGCCGCTGCCGCCACGTAAAGTTCAGCGTGGTGATGTGATTGACTTCGTCGTCGATTGTGGACCGGCGGGATCCAGTAATAGTGATTCCTATCAGTGGAATCAGATCGTTAGGGTCGTAAAGAGTGATACACCGCATTACGAGGCCGGTTATCAATGGAACGCACGAACTGGTTTTGCCGGTCCAGCGCAACCAAAGCTGGAGCGGTGGGATCTGATCGCCCAGGCGATCCTCGTGTCAAACGAGTTCTTTTTCGTTGACTGACGCGATGCTGAATCATGCAACCGGACCGCTGAGCCGCCGCGAGTTGTTGGCAAAGACAACTTACGGTCTGGGATCGATGGCGCTGGCTTCGTTGTTGAAGGGCGAAGCCGCCGCGTCTTCACCACTTGCGGTGAAGACACCGCATTTTGAACCGAAAGTGAAGCGTGTGATTCACTTGTTTATGAACGGCGGTCCCTCGCAGGTCGACACGTTCGATCCCAAGCCGCTACTAAACAAGCTAGACGGCAAACCGTTTCCAAACGGCGCTCGAAAAACCGAACGTGCGACGGGCGGTGTGCTCGCATCACCGTTCAAATTCAAACAACACGGTGATAGTGGGCTCGATGTCAGCGAACTGTTTCCCACCGTCGCGGCGTCGGTAGACGATCTCTGTTTACTTCGTGGCATGCATACCGATGTGCCGAACCACGAGCCGAGTTTGATGATGATGAACTGCGGCGAGATCGCTCAGTCAAGGCCGTGTCTTGGATCGTGGACGCTTTACGGCATGGGTTCCGAAAACCAAAATCTGCCGGGCTTTGTGGTCCTCTGTCCGAAAGCATTGCCGACTGGTGGCTCGCCGAATTGGCGAAGCAGTTTCCTGCCGGGCATTTATCAAGGGACTCGCGTTGATACCGAGAAGACCAAAATTACGGAACTGCTAGCCAACATTCGCAACGAACGTGTCGGCCGAAAGGATCAGGCGTCGCAGCTGAGACTGATTCAGGAGTTAAACCAACAACACCTGCGTGAGCGGGGTGAAGATGAGCGGTTGGAGGCGCGGATTCAAGCGTTTGAACTGGCATTTCGGATGCAGACCGAAGCAACCGAGGCGTTTGATACGAGTCGTGAATCAAGACAAACGATCGAAATGTACGGCGAAGACTTGCAAGGACGCCAGATGTTAACTGCGCGGCGTTTGATTGAACGGGGAGTGCGATTCGTTCAAGTCTGGCACGGAGCGGGGCAGCCGTGGGACAGTCATAACGCCATCGAAACTTCGCACCGAAAGCTTGCCGGTGAGTGTGATCGCGCGATCGGCGCACTGTTGAAAGACTTGAAGCAGCGTGGCCTACTGGAAGACACCCTGGTGATTTGGGGCGGAGAGTTTGGCCGGACTCCGGCCGTCGAGTTGGCCAACTCGACGAACAACACCAAGGGCACGGGACGCGATCACAACCACTACGGATTTTCGATGTGGCTCGCTGGCGGTGGTGTGAAAAAGGGACACATTCATGGTGCCACCGACGAGTTTGGCTTTGCGGCTGTCGATGGTCGCATGCACGTTCATGACCTGCACGCCACGATTTTGCACTTGTTGGGTTTTGATCACGAGCAGCTGACCTATCATTGGGCCGGTCGCGATTTCCGGCTCACCGATGTTCATGGCGAAGTCGTCCATGACATCCTGGCGTAGCGGCGGCTTCTTCTCGCTCTTTTTCTCGTGCGTCGCGCGGTGTCCGTTCCTGTCTCACTAGTGCTGCGGGAACGAATTTACCTTGCTTGGTAACCCGACGCGTGAGCGA
>JBCBLJ010000584.1:0-5436 GCA_038520195.1 Planctomycetota bacterium | reverse complement strand
GACCGGATGGCCGCTTTGAACTGAATGCGGTCCCGGGCGAGGGCTTTCTCACGTTCCGGTCGCGTCGTACCGGCTATGCCGTGGGAGTGCTTGACGATACGGCAAGGGCGACAACAAGCACAACCATTCCGTTTGTACGCACGAAGACAGCGGGACTTCTTCCACTCCAATACAACCTGATTCAATCCATCAACGTCTCCAAATCCGATGCGTCAAAAAGACAAAACCTGAGTCTCAAAAGGCAGCCGGCGGTCATCGCCGAATTGGTTGATGTCGAGGGTAAACCGGTCAAGGGTGCGGTCATCGAAGAGATTGTGACGATGCCAATGTCCGGCTACGCCCGCGGCAGTAGCCCGATGACCCTTGAAGCAAACACTTACCAATGCCGTGAGTTCACACCCGGCGGCACCACCGACCTCATCGCACGACACAAACCGCTCGGGCTTATTGGACGGCTGTCGCTAAGCCCGTCGCCGCATGATTCGGAGTTGCCGATCGTGATGAAGAATCCAAAGCTCGCCGAGCGAGTGAAAATTGATCGAGTGGCCATCGCCGACGACAGCGAGGTGAAGTTAATCATGCGTCGTGCGGCGACGCTGAGAGGTCGTGTCGTTGGAAAAGACGGTCAGCCTCGAATGGTACGCATCCTTGGCCATGAACGTCCCTTCAACACGGAAGACGATGGGCGGTTCGAGTTGAAGATGGTGCTGCCGAATTTCCCACTTCGGATCCAGGCATTACACCCCGATCGTACGGAGCTACTCGGCACACTCTTTGACGAACTGATTCTGGAACCGGGCGAAGTGCGAGACATCGGCGACGTCCGTGTGATGCCTAATTCGCAGTGAGATCGTGAATTCAGAGCCTACTTGGATGGCACTTGAACCATTAACACGAAGATTGGCGTGAGGCTGATCGCACTTGGGCTCAACTCGTGAGTTCCCAAAGCACCGGCGAGTAAGAGTACGAGTACCACTTCGTTGAGCACGGGCGTATCCGAGAAAGGAGACAACCACAGGTGCTTTGCACGATCGGATTGCGCCCGCTTTTTCGATCTCATCGCTCACGGATTTCGAGTTCGGCACTTACCGTTAAATTTCTTAAACAGAGGTTGATCCATGAACTGGAGACGCTGGAAGCCGACTGCGGAACAGCCGTGGAATACGCGGCGTGTGGTTCACCTCCATCGTCGAGCGGGGTTCGGCGCAACCTGGGAGCAAATCCAGCGTGACATTCGCGAAGGACCCGACGCCGCGATCGACCGTGTCGTAGCCGGACTGGAGGATGATGCACGGATGGACGCGTTGACGGCGAACTTGGGTGATGCCGCGGTCGGGTCAAATCGTCCGGAACGATTGAAAGCGTGGTGGATGCTTCGCATCATCAAGACTCCGTTCCCACTACGCGAGAAGTTGACGCTGATGTGGCACAACCATTTCGCGACCAGCAACGAAAAGGTTCGAAGCCTGGCAGCGATGAAGCGGCAGAATGAACGGTTGCATCAAAATGCGGCCGGGCGGTTCGACGATCTGCTCACGGCAATCGCCAAGGACCCCGCGATGCTGATCTGGCTGGATGCGGCCTCCAATAAGAAAGGCCGTCCGAACGAAAACCTTTCACGGGAAATCATGGAGCTCTTCAGCCTCGGAATTGGCAACTACACCGAGCTGGATGTCCGTGAAGCGGCGCGAGCCCTAACGGGCTGGGGCATCGATCGCGAGGGTGAGTTTCACTTCAATCAGCACGACCACGATCACGGCACAAAGACAATTCTCGGGCAAACGGGCCGATGGAATGGCGATGACTTGCTTCGAATTCTGATTGAGCAACCGGCGACATCGGATCGCATCGCTTGGCGCCTGAGTGGCACGTTGATGGGGGAAGGCGTTGTCACGACCGAAATGCGGAATTCATTGTCCGCGACTCTTCGCAAGCACAACCTTCACATTGGAAAAGCGGTGGAGATGATGATTCGGTCCGAAGCCTTCTTTGCGGACGAGAACGTTGGCAGTCAGATCTCAAGTCCGGTTGAATTCGTTGCGTCGGCGGTTCGCTCGCTCGATTACATCCGGCCCTCCACGGTCAGACTGGCCGGATGGGCAAAGGAACTTGGGCAAGACCTTTTCTATCCGCCAAATGTTGGCGGCTGGGTGGGCGGTCGTAATTGGTTGTCCTCGCGATACGTCATCGGCCGTGCAAATTTTGCGTCGGCACTGAGTGATGGCCGGATCGAGGGAGCTCGCGCGGTTCGTGATGATGCGGCTGCCCCAAACCTTGCGGGCCTCGTTCGACGTCGACTCTCCGGGAAAGCGGATCTGGTCGTCGCCGTTCCGTTTCTGTGTGAGTTACTTCTCGGTAACCGGCTCCCAACCGAAATCAACGACGAACTCATCGCCACCCTTCGGGCTCGCCCCGAAGGACTTGAGCGACAACTGAGATTGGCTGTCTCTCTGATTCTTTCCCTTCCACAGGCGCAGCAAAGCTGATGGAGTAACGATGACGAACCGACGACGATTTCTCAAGAAAGCCGGACTCATTTCGGCAGCAGTCCCGAGTTTCCTGACCCAGACGCTTCTCCGCGCGGATGAGCATCGCGACGACGACGGGCGTATTTTGGTGATCATCCAGTTGAGTGGTGGGAACGACGGACTGAATACGGTGATCCCGTTCTCGCAGGACATTTATCGGGAAAAACGTCCCGCGATCGCGGTTCCGAAAAGTCGCGCGATTGAGATCGACGATGAAGTCGCGTTGCACGGCTCGATGTCGGCGGCGAGCGACTTGCTACAGGATGGTCGGCTATCGATCGTTCAAAGTGTTGGCTATCCAAACTCGGATCGTTCGCACTTTCGCAGCATGGCGATCTGGCATACCGCTGGCGAAGGCGGGGAGGAGTTGCCGGAAACTGGCTGGGCCGGGCGAGCTCTCGACGAGACGGCGGTCGGCGGCACGGACGGGGTCTTCATTGGATACGATGACTTGCCGCGCGCACTTCGTGGACGTCGGGCGTCGGTCTCGTCACTCCCTCCGGGCAAGAAGCTTGAGTTGAAGACATCGATCCGTCCGCACGAACCACTGCTGTCCTCCGACGATCACACACCGATCGGTACCTTCGTTCAACGCCATGTTGTCGACGCCTACAAGACGCTTCAACAACTTGAACAACCGGCGAAGGCCTCCGCGATTTCGTATCCCCAATCTGAACTCGGCTCCAGTCTACGATCGGTTGCACAGTTCATCGGAATCGAGTCCTCCGCGCGAGTCTACTACGCGGTCCAACCGGGCTACGACACGCATGAATCGCAGCCGCGCACACATGGTCAGTTGCTGTCTGACTTCTCCCGTTCGCTCAAGGCTTTTCTCGATGACTTGAAAGCGATGAAACTGGAGGACCGCGTCGCCGTGATGGCCTTCAGCGAGTTCGGTCGTCGGGTCAGCGAAAATGGATCCGCCGGAACCGATCACGGCACGGCTGGCCCGGTCTTTGTTGCTGGCTCCCACGTCTCCCAGTCGCTCATCGGCAAAGCCCCCGACCTATCGGATTTGGACGGCGACGACTTGAAGGTAAAGATCGACTACCGGCGCGTCTACGCGGCCATGCTCGACGATTGGCTGGGTATCCCGTCGGCATCAGTTCTTGGGAACGACTTCGAACCGTTGCCAGTGTTCGGTTGACGCACGCGATCCGCGGTCGGTCGAAACACCGTCTACTTGGTTGACGATGCAGCAAGTGATCAAACGGTCGCCGCCTCGGACGGCTGACCTTTGGATTCGACTCGTTCTTTGAGCGCTTGCAAATCTTTGGCGCACAACTTGACCACCTTTTTCATCATCGGCTTCATGATGAAACCCATGACCTTTGCAAAAAGCGTCAATGGTTGGGCGTTGAAGTTGAACGACATTCTGGTTCCATCACCCTCTGCCTCGAAACGTATTTCGGTGCGGTAGCGACAACCGTGGCTTTCGGCGACGAGGACGTAGTGACTCGGCGGCTCGAACTCGGCCACTTCCATCGTTTCGCTCGCTTCCCGACCAAACATCATTCGGGTTTCAATGAATCGGGTGCCGACGCCGATCGGCTCTTCGGTGAGCATCTCGATCTTGGTGATTGCGGGAATCACTTCGGCCCACGCCGGAATGTTGGTGCCGACCGCGAAGACCTCCTCGGGTGGTGCAGCGATGCTTTCTTGGACGGTGATGGCTGCCATCGATCGGTGCTCCGCTGGACTTGGGAAATGCTTTCGAGTTTGACAAGCAGTCTATCAGTTGACCGAGGCGGGCGAGCAAATGCACGCCCCGTCGGTCGGCATCGCGAGGATCCCTGTCCGTCCGGGGTGACGAAAGCTTGTGTCAACGATGTCTACCACCGGCAAAGCGTCGAACCGCGCGCCGCTGCGTGGACACCAACCGCTAGAGTTCCAAGAAAAGTCGCGCGGGGTCTTCAATGACTTCCTTGATGGTGCGAAGGAAACCGACTGCTTCGCGGCCGTCGACGATACGGTGATCGTAGGTGAGCGCGACGTACATCATCGGGCGGATGACGACTTCACCGTTGACGGCGACGGGGCGATCCTGGATCGAATGCAATCCGAGGATGCCACTCTGCGGTGGATTGACGATCGGCGTGCTCAGGAGTGAGCCGTAGACACCGCCGTTGCTGATCGTGAAGGTGCCACCGATCAGATCTTCGGCCTGCAAGCGATTCTCACCGGCTTGTCGGGCGAAATCGCCGATGGTCCACTCGATCTCGGCGAACGACATCCGTTCCACATTTCGGAGGATGGGAACGACGAGTCCTTTGCCGCCACCGATCGCGATACCGATGTCCTGGTAGTTGCGATAGATCGCACTGTCGTCGCGGATTTCGGCGTTGACGGCCGGAAAGCGTCGCAGCGCTTCGACGCTCGCTTTCGCAAAAAAGGACATGAAACCGAGTTTGACGCCATGCTTTTCGGCGAAGGCTTCCTTGTATTTCTTGCGGAGTGTCATCACCGGCTTCATGTCAATCTCGTTGAAGGTCGTCAACAGCGCAGCGGTCTGTTGAGCTTCGACGAGTCTCGACGCGATGGTACGTCGCAGCATGCTCAGCGGCCTCACCTCTTCGCTACGATCCGGTGCACCAGTCAGCAGTGATGAGCGACTGACGGGCTTCGGGGCAGGTTTCGGGGTAGGGGCGACCGCCGTGGTCGGCGGCGGAGCGGACTGAGGCGATGGCGGGGCGGTGGCGCGACTGGCGAGAAAGTTGAGGACGTCTTCTTTCAAGAGACGACCGCCAGGTCCTGACGCGGGAACTTGATCGGATGACAAACCGTTCTCGTCGAGCAACCGCTGTGCGGCGGGCATCACAATGGTGTTGTTACTACCGGTGTTGTTACTACCGGTGTTGTTACTACCGGTGTTGTTACTACCGGTGTTGTTACTACCGGTGTTGTTACT
>JBCBLJ010000553.1:0-5759 GCA_038520195.1 Planctomycetota bacterium | reverse complement strand
TCAAACCGAGCAACGTGAGTGCGAGAGGGACCAGCAATGACCGACACATAGAGACCGCCGTCATGGAAAATTGGGTTTCGGTACCGCTAACTTAGCTGCGCGAGTGGAGAAACGCACGTTTTTGCAGCGATCGATCGAGACGCACACTTCATTCCTCCGGCTTTTCCGGTGCGATCGGGGCGTGCAACACTCGCGGCCGTTGCACCAGAGTGTGACGTCGGTTGCGAATCGATGGAGCCTTCGTGAAGTCTGCATGAAGGAGGGCAGTGACCGCTACGCAAACGCGAGCAAAGCTGGAGACTAGGAGCTGCTGAACCGTTCCTTCAGGATGAAATCATGGAAACTCGAAATCGATGTCGACGGGGTTTTACGCTCATCGAGCTTTTGGTCGTGATCGCGGTCATCGCATTGCTGAGTGCGCTGCTCTTGCCCGCGGTGACGAAGGCCCGTGAGACCGCTCGAATGGCGCAGTGCGCGGCGAATTTCCGCAACATCGGCGCGGGAATTTTCATCAACGTCGAGCGGAGTCCGATCGGCGCGTTCTCCACCGGTGCCTACGACTTTAATCGCGAAGGGTGTGTTGACCGTTGGGGATGGGTGGCGGACCAGATTAACATCGGGCATTCCGGATTGAACTCACTGATCTGCCCAAGCAACCCCCTCAAGGTGAACGAGAAGGTCCTCGAACTTTACGGCATCGACACCAATGACGGGCTGAACGATCTGACCGGTTCGTTGACTTCCCGATACACCGATGGAATGTGCGGCGAATCGCAGTGGGGCGGCATTTCCGGTTCGGGTTCCGCTGCCGACGGGTTCGCTTCGACGGTGGAAGAATCCGAGGAGCGTCGTGCGCTCGTGAGCCGCTATTTCGTCGGGCAAGGCTTTAACACCAATTACGCGTCGAGTTGGTTCTTTACGCACACGGGACTTCGCGTTCAGTATGCCCCGGGGGACCGCTCGCTTCGCACCAACGGGCAAGCGGCACAGCAGGGCGTTCGCGGTCGTCGCGAGACGCTCGGGCCACTGACCGAACCGTACCTGAGTCGATCCAAGCGACCACACAGCGCGATTCCGCTGTTGGGTGACGCCTCACCGGGTGATTTTGATGAAGCGATCACGCCGATCGAGATTGGTTACGACGCAACGGATATTTTTGCCCGCGGTGACACGAACGCACGAACCTTTGCGACCAGCGGTTCGCTAACGACCGAGTCGGTGGGTGAGGGTCCGTCGTACTATCACACTGGCCAGAAGTCGATGAAGAGAATCGCATCGTTTAACGCTCGGGTGGAGCACCAATTGGCGTGCGAGATCGCCAATAGCTGCCTTCCGCCGATTCAGCGGACGGCTGCGACGCGGACCTATTTGCAATCGACACTGGTTTGGGTCGCTGCCCACCGCGGTTCGAGCGGATTCGCGATCAACATGCTGTTCGCCGATGGCTCCGTGCGATCCTTTTCGGATGTCAACGGCGACCTATTTCTGAACCCGGGATTTCCGATTCCCGAGGGTCTCGACGACGACGAATATTCGCGAATCGGTTATCGCAGCGATGACGTCGAGTTGGACCCGGTGACGGTGTTCAGCGGAGTCTTTCTGGCGCCTTCGACGCTGCGGGGCATTTTCGATCAAACGCCATAGTGCCGATGCCCTGAGGAATCAGTAGTAGTAACCCGGCTCGTCTTTCCCGTCGCCGTCAAAGTCACCCACCAATGGCTGGGCGCCTTTGGGCGTGTCGATTCGAATTTGTTGATCGGCGGCGGTGAGTCGGCGGTCCCCATCGGAGTCGATGATCCACCAGTTGCCGCGAACCACACCGACTTCGTCCACGCCGTCGCCATCAAAGTCACCGACGATGGGTCGGTCTCCGGGCTCGCCGAACTCGAAACTGACTTCGTCCTGTTTTCGGCGGCCATCACCCTCGACATCGATGACCCATCGGCCACTTCGGAAGACGCCGATTTGGTTGACCCCGTCGCCGTTCCAGTCTCCCGCGACGGGCGTGTCGACGTCGTCACCGAATTGAAAGACGTGATCAACGACATCGGCGCGCAAGTCGCCGTCTTCGCCGCGTCGCAGCACTCGCTCGCCGGATTGACCACGTAGTTTGGCGGCGACTAATCCGAGCTGCTTCTGGCTTTCGACGAAGTTCCGGTTTTGGTTCGACAGTGTTGGTAGTCCGGCGTCGACTCGGATGCGTTGTTCGTCGCGTTCCCATCGGCGGCCAAAGATACCGATGTCGTCCTTGCCGTCCCCATCCCAGTCACCCACGACGGGGCGATCCATTTCGGTCCCCAAAAGGATCCAAAGGTCTCCGGCATCCCAAACGCCGTTCCCGTTCAGGTCGACATACCATTCACCGGCGACATAGACAGCGATCTCGTCTTTGCCGTCGCCATTAAAGTCACCGACGAGTCCAATGGCGTCGTCGGAGCCCAGGTTCATCTGGCGACTTTCCTCTCGGAGTTCGCCTTCCATCGTTAGCAGCCGCCAACGACCCTCCGATTGCTCACCCTGTTTCCAGTGGTCTTCGACGTGCTTGATCGCGGCTTCGCGAAAGACACCGCCGGGCCGGACGACTCCACGCGGGAAGCCTCCGTTGATCACACTCAAGTGCCAAGTCACATAATCGACGCTGCCGATCTGACGTTGGGGAATCTGAGCGCGTGTCTCCGGTGGGACGAACGTTTTTTCGGCGCGCGTGAACTCCTGCCGCAGTGGTTCGTTGATCGCCTCCGGCTCACGCTCGGGGATCGGAAGAAAATCGGTCGGCGGCAACGGAGTCGGCGGCGGCAAAGGGGGTGGAGGCGGCAACGGCGGAGTGACGAGTCGCCACTCGATCTCGCTGAAGTTGTTTTGCTCGCTCTCGGTGTTCGGCGCGACCTCGATTTGCAGAATCGCGTCTTGCGTGTTGCCTCCGGTGGCGAAGCCGATCAACGCCTGTTGATCGGCGGTATAAACGTCGCTCGCGTTGATGGCGAGTCCGCCGGTGGTGCCGGGGGTGTCCAGTGAATCGACCCATCCGGACGGTTGAGACTGGAAGAGTGTGTAGGTGCCGGGGCGAAGGCCAGTGAAACGATAGTGGCCTTCAGAATCGGTTTGCAGCACTGAATGGGTGGCTGCGTCGCCGTCGAGGAATGCTTCGTCGGCTAGCGGTTGTCCGGCGGCGTCTCGTATCTCGATGGTGACGCCGGACAGTCGACGGTCGTCCGAAGTCAACTGTCCGTCACGGTAGGTTCTTAGCTCTGAAGGCTCGATCGGCGAAGTCGTTTCGATTCGCTCACCGTCCACAAAGACGAATCCGGAGACAATGCTCGGCGGCACCTCCGGAAAGTCGTACCCAATCGCGTCGGTGCCGCCGAACAGCGGGATCGCAACAATCAAGTCTTCGTCAATGGCAAAGCCACCGGCGCTGCCGACGATTTCACCGCCGTGAAAGTATCGGTCGGGCTGCTGCTGGCAGACACTGTAGACGCCCGGCGGCAGGTTCTCGAAACGGTAGTCTCCATTGACGTCCGTGGTCGTCGTGCGAATCACGACATCGTTTTCATCCACCAGTTTGACGATCACGCCGGGAATCGGAGACTCGCCCGCGTCGCGCTCTTGATCCGAGTCATTGTCGGCCCAGACGGAACCGCTGACCGACGACGGTTCGTACTCACAGAACAGATAGTCGATGGCATTCGTCCCCGGTGTCAGTGTGACGGACATCAGGTCGACGCCGACGATTGCGCCTCCGGCAGAACCAATCGACTCGCCACCTTGAAAGTAGCCGTCCGGTTGCACTTCGAAGATCGTGTAATCTCCACCGCGAAGCCCCTCGAAGCGGTAGTGGCCGTCGGCATCGGTCATCGTCGTCGCCACAAGATCACCCGTCGCATCCCGCAGCTCGATCACGACGCCCTCAATGCCGCGTTCGTCGGCGTGGCGGATGCAATCCCCGTCGGTGTCAACGAAAACCGAACCGGCCAAACTGACGGGCGGTTCTTCGCAAAAGTCGTAGTCGGTTGCGTCGAGGCCCGATCCCAAACTGACCTCGCGAATTTGGTTCTCGCTAGAGATGCCGCCAGCGGATCCCGCGCGAGTGCCGCCGTCGAAATAGCCTTCCGGTTGTTCTTGAACGACGGTGTATGTTCCCGGCACAAGTCCCGTAAATCGATAGATGCCTTCGTCGTTTGTCTGAGTGCGAGCGACTTCGTTTCCTGCAACATCCAGCAACCGAATCACGACGTCCGCGATGCCCTGTTCGTCATCGTCTTGAAAGCAGTCACCGTCGAGGTCGGCGTGCACACTTCCCGAGAGCGACGCGGGCAACAACTCGCCGAAGTTGTACGCTTCGCCTGAGAGTCCCTGCTCGAGAGTGATGTCGCGAAAACGGTCGTTCGCGACCTGTCCGACTTCGCGCCCGTCGATCCGACCGAGCGTATCGATCCCATCAAGGTATCCCGGAGGCTGTTGCTGGACGAGCTCGTAGGTTCCGGGGGTGATGTCCAGAAACTCGTATCGTCCCGTTTGATCGGCGGTCGTGGTGGCGACGACGTTCCCGTCGGAATCGACGAGCGAGACTTGCGCGTCCGCGATCGGCAGCTCATCGGCATCGCGTAAGCCGTCGTTGGACTGGTCGTGGTAGACGTAGCCGGAAATCGATGCCGGTGAAATCTCGCAAAAATTGTAGGCCACGCCGGTGCCGCCAGGCGTCAGCGTGATTTCGCTAATCAACATCCCGTCGACCGGGTTTCCAGCAATCACCCCATCGATCTGTCCGACGAACGATGCCCCATCGAGGTAACCGTCCGGTGTCGATTGGACGATTCGATACTCACCCGGAAGAACGTCGTCGAAGCGGTACTCACCCATCGGCGTTGTGGTGATCTGAGAAATCACGTTGCCGTCGGGCGTTTGCAGTTCCACGATGACGCCGCCGAGAGGTTGATTGCCGATGGCGTCGTGGTCGCCGGAGCAGTCCGCACCTGGAGCGGCAACGTAAACAAAGCCGCCGAGCGAACCGAGTTGAATCTCGCCGAAGTTGTATTCGATGCCAATGTCGCCGCCACGAAGTTGAATGTCGCGGATGGCATCACCCGGATCGTCGGCAACCCCAATCATGAAGTTGTTGACGGTTCCGGCTTGGTCGCGTCCGTCGGCAAATCCGGCCGGCTGATCGACCTCGATGACTTCGTAGGTTCCCGGCGCAAGATCGCGGAAGATGTAGTTACCGAACTCCGACGTGGTGGTGGTCAGAACCGGTTGATCGGCGATGGTGTCGACCGGGACCAAGCGGACAGTGACGCCGGCGATCCCCGTTTCGCCTTCCTTGCGAAAGCCGTTGTTATTTGCATCGTGGTAGACGAATCCGGCGAGGTGTGCCGGCGCGGCTTCGCCAAAGTCCATGCTGACGGCTTCGGTACCGCCGAGAAGAATTTCGATTCCGCTGAGGACGTCCACTGACGTCGCGACACCGGTCGATTGTCCCGCGACGGATCCGGGAATGGCGGCGACACTGAAGTAGCCGTCGGGTTGTGTTTCGACGACGCGGTAGGTGCCCGGTTGAAGGCCCAGGGACTCGTCGAAGCGATAGTCGCCGTTGGCATCGGTCGTGACGCGGTGACCGGTATCCTCGTAGGTTCCGTTCGGGGCGGCCGCGTAAAGCGCCAACTCGACGCCGTCGAGCCCGGCTTCATTTTGGTTTCGCGTTTCGTCGAGGTTGTTGTCCAACCAGACATTCCCGCTAATCGCGACGGGCAGCGGTTGCTGTT
>JBCBLJ010000106.1:0-15103 GCA_038520195.1 Planctomycetota bacterium | reverse complement strand
CCTCGACAGTGTCCCGTTTGAGACGTTGTTCGGGCGGAGAGAACTTGCACAGCGACCGCCTATTTGCGGTTGCTCCGGCGACGGTCCGATTCTTTGAGAAGGATCTTTCGAAGCCGGATGTTCTCGGGCGTGACTTCGACCAGTTCGTCTTCCTCGATATATTCCAAAGCCGCTTCGAGCGACATGTCTCGGGGCGGTTTCAGGATGACGTTCTCGTCACTCCCGGCCGCACGGATATTGGTCAGCTTCTTTTCGCGGCAGGGGTTCACATTCATGTCGTTGTCGCGCGCATTCTCGCCGACGATCATGCCTTCATAGACTTCAATACCGGGCGGCACGAATAGCTCACTCCGATCTTGGAGAGCAAACAGTGCGAACGGCATGGTTTTGCCACCAACCATGGAGACCAAAACGCCGTTGGCCCGCGCCGGCATGTCGCTTTCGATCGGACGGTAGTCATCGAAACGATGATGAATCACGGCCGTACCGCGTGTCGCGTTGAGTAGGCGCGTCCGCAGGCCGATCAGACCGCGCGAGGGAATGCTGAAACGAAGCAGGCTGTATTCACCGCGTTGATTCATTTCATCAAGCACGCCGCGGCGATTGCCGACCAGCTCCATCACCGGTCCCATTGCGTCCGTTGGTACCTCGACACGCAACGACTCGAACGGTTCGTGCGGCTTGCCATTGATCTCACGCTGGATCACGCGCGGCTTGCCGATACTGAGTTCATAGCCCTCGCGGCGCATCGTTTCAATCAAGACCGCGAGATGCAAAACGCCACGACCCTTGACCGCATAGGCCTCGGTGCCGGGGATCATTTCGACCCGAAGCGCAACGTTTCTTTCCAGCTCTTTTTCCAGTCGCGCCTTGATCTGGCGCGTCGTCACGTACTTACCCTCGCGGCCCGCCATCGGGGACGAGTTGACCGCGAACACCATCTCCAGCGTGGGCTCATCGACGGCGAGCCGATCAAACGCATTGTTGGCGTCGACTTGTGAGACAGTGTCGCCAATTTCAACCGACGACAATCCCTCGATCGCGACGATATCACCGGCCTTCGCCATCTCCGTCTTGGCGCGTCCCAAATTATCAAAGACATACAGCCCCGCGATTTTTTGCTTCACGGGACCGTCTTTCTGATGCAATTCGATCGGCTGTCCTTCGCGGATCACGCCAGCTTCAATCCGCCCCACCGCGATCCGGCCCACGTATTCGCTCCAGTCCAGAGTGGTCACGAGCATCCGCAATGGAGCTTCGGCGTCAATCCCCGGCCCCGGCAGGTGATCGATTAAAAGGTCCAACAGCGGTCGCATGTCGGAGTTGGGTTGGGTCGGGTCGTCAGTCGCGAAACCCGATTTCGCGCTGGCAAAGACATAGGCCACCGAATCGAGTTGGTCTTCCCCGCCCAGTTCCGCGAGCAGTTCCAACGCTTCATCGAGCGCCTCCAGCGAGCGGGCGTCGGGACGATCGATCTTGTTGATCACGATGATCGGCCGCACACCCGCAGCGAGTGCCTTTTCCAAAACATATCTTGTTTGTGGCATCGGCCCTTCGGCGGCGTCGACCAGGACCAGGCAGCCATCGGCCATGGTCACCACACGTTCGACCTCACCTCCAAAATCCGCGTGACCAGGGGTATCGATCAGATTGATTTTGACATCGCGATAAGGGATGGCGATGTTCTTGGACAGGATCGTGATGCCCCGCTCACGCTCCAGGTCGTTGGAGTCCAGGATCCGCTCGTCCTTCAGTTCCGTCTCGCGAAACTGCCCACTTTGCCGCAGCAGACAGTCGACGAGAGTTGTCTTTCCATGGTCAACGTGCGCGATAATGACCACGTTGCGGATGTCGGATCGACGGTCAGTCAAGATGTTGGGCACGGAGGTCACTCGATTCGCGGACGGTATTCTGCGCGCAAAGGATCACCCAACAACGGTCATGAAGGCAACTTCAAATCTGCCGACGCAGTCTCTTCGGCGCAAACCGACAGTGCGTGTCGCACAAACAGCCTTCAGTGGCGTCCAAGACCGCGTTGCTCCGTAGCACGCTTCGCCGAATCGAGTTTGGGTGCGACCAAATGAGCACTGGACGAAACCCTCTCGTGGGCAATGCTTAATAAGAATTGACGCAGCGTCTGAGCGAGGGAAACACGCATTCATCAACTTTCGAGTGCCGTTGCTTGTTTCCTTCTGCTATGTAATATTCCTGGCCGTGACCCAATGCCGCCGCCCACGCTCCCCGCAGTCCGTGGGCTTTTGGACGCACTCTGCTTGTGATTTTTATCACAAGCAGCTCATGCGGTTTTGCGGTTCCCGAACACACGATGCGAACAAATGATCAAAATCAAACAGGGTCTGGATGTACCCGTGCTTGGCAATCCAGCTCAGCATATTGAGGTCGCCAAGCCGGTAAGTCGAGTCGCGTTGCTGGGAGATGACTACGTCGGCATGAAGCCCACGATGCTCGTCGCCGAAGGTGACAAGGTCAAACTCGGACAGCCACTCTTCACCGATAAGAAGACCGAAGGCGTCATTTACACTTCACCGGCCGCCGGGACCGTGGCGAGCATCATTCGCGGTGAGAAGCGAAAGTTTGAAGCCATCATCATCGATGTGGACGCATCGGCGACCGATGCGGATTCGGTGGAATTCGAAGTCGGTGATGTTAGCGGCATGGACGTCGAGGCCGTGACCGATCTGTTGACCAAGAGTGGACTTTGGGCATCATTCCGCACCCGTCCCTTTGGCAAAGTTCCCGAGCCCGGCAGTGCACCGAGCTCCATTTTCGTTCAGGCAATCGACACCAACCCGCTCGCCGCCTGCCCCGTGACCGCGACCGCCGATCGACAAGATCAGTTCATCGTCGGGCTGACCGCGCTGAAGAAGCTGACGGCCGGAGCCGTTCATGTCTGCAAGTCGACCGACGCGGAGATTCCTGGGGGTTCGGTCGACGGCGTGACGGTGACCGAATTCGAAGGCCCGCATCCGGCTGGATTGGTGGGGACACATATTCACGAACTGGACCCCGTGGGTCCGCATAAGACCGTTTGGTACCTCAACTACCAAGATGTGATCGCCATCGGGGCGCTCTTGACGACGGGGCGACTGGATGTTCGGCGGATCATTTCTCTCGCCGGACCGGTGGTCGACAAACCGCGGTTGTTGGAAACCCGCCTGGGTGCCTCGGTCGATGACTTGGTCGATGGTGAATTGACCATCGATCACGTGCGAAAGATCTCCGGTTCCATTCTCAATGGTCACACCGCCACCGGCCCGCACGCCTTTCTCGGTCGCTATCACAACCAGATTTCGGTGCTCGAAGAGGGTGACGAACGGGAGTTTCTCGGCTGGCAGAAGCCCGGATTTGACAAATTCAGCACGACGCGAGTTTTCGCTTCGTCGATGATTCCGAATCAAAAGTTTGCGTTCACCACTAGCACCGGTGGAAGTAAACGCGCGATGGTTCCGCTGGGCACCTACGAGCAGGTGATGCCGCTCGACATCCTGCCGACTCAGTTACTCCGAGCGTTGATCGTGAAGGATACCGATCAGGCACAGGAACTCGGTGCTCTCGAGTTGGAAGAGGAGGACTTGGCGTTATGCACTTTCGTGTGCCCCGGAAAATATGAATACGGGTCGCTCCTCCGCGAAAACCTCACGACCATCGAACGCGAGGGCTGAACGCCCGTTTTCCCCGTACAACCAAAACGTTTCCCGTTAGGTTCAATCGAACATGAAAGTTCTCCGCGATGCCTTGGACAAGGTCCATCCGCTGTTCGACAAGGGCGGACCGCTCTCGATGGCCTACCCGATGTACGAGGCCCTCGACACGTTCTTGTACACGCCGGGCGAAGTCACCCACGGAAAGACGCACGTCCGAGACACGATCGATTTGAAACGCATGATGATCACCGTGGTCGTCGCGTTGATTCCGGTCACGCTCTTTGGCATGTGGAACGCCGGGTACCAAGCCAACCAATCCGTTCAGCGAGTCGTCGATGCCGGTGACAAGTACGACGGCGACTGGCACTACTACATCCATGGAGAGATTCTCGGTTTCACGAACGATCCGACCAACCACGCCGATAATTTCATACTCGGTGCAATCCATTTCCTGCCGATTTACATCGTCTGCATGTTCGTCGGAGGGCACATTGAATTGGTCTTCAGTGTGTTGCGTGGCCACGAAATCAATGAGGGTTTCCTGGTAACGGGATTGCTGTTCCCGCTGACTCTCCCAGCGTCGATCCCACTTTGGCAGGTCGCACTTGGGATCGCGTTTGGGGTCGTGGTCGCGAAAGAGGTCTTCGGAGGTACCGGTCGAAACTTCCTCAACGTCGCTCTGACAAGTCGCGCCTTCCTCTACTTTTCGTACGCCGGAGAAATCAGCGGCGACAAGGTTTGGACGTCTGTTGACGGATTCAGCGGCGCAACGGCGCTTGGCCAAATGGCCAATGCCCCCGGCGGTGATCAAGAATCGGCGGTCAAATCGCTCGAAGCCGTCCAGTATGCAATGGGAACTGCCGATCCGGTGACATGGACGGGCGAAATCACCTGGATGCAGGCGTTCTTTGGAACCATTCAGGGGTGCGTCGGCGAGACCTCAACGCTGTTTTGCATTGTCGGCGCTGCCATCCTGATCGGTGCCGGTATCGGATCGTGGAAAATCATGGCGGGTGTCGTCGGCGGTGTCACCGCGACCGCGTGTCTGCTGAATTTGGTCACTCCGGCGAGTACGGACAACGCGATGATGCACGTCCCGTTTTACTGGCACTTCGTCATCGGCGGGCTCGCCTTCGGTCTCGTTTACATGGCAACCGACCCCGTCAGTGCCTCGATGACGGAGACCGGCAAATACATCTACGGCGCGCTGATCGGCTTCATGACGGTTCTCATCCGCTGCGTTAATCCAGCGTTTCCTGAAGGCATCATGCTCGCAGTCCTGTTTGGAAATGTCTTCGCCCCACTCATTGATTGGTTCGTTGTCTCCATGAACGTTCGTAGGAGGATGGCACGCTATGCCGCAACCTAACCAAACCTTCCGCACCCTTCAGGTCGCCGCGGTCCTCTGCATCGCGTGTTCCGCGGTCGTAAGCCTTGCCCGCGTCGGGCTGCTCAAGCAGCAGGAAGACAACAAGGTGCTCGATCGCCAAAAAAACATCTTGGACGCCGCTGGCTTGTCCACAGGTGAGTTCGGCCAGCCCGCGAGCGAGTTGAGCCGCGAGCAAATCGAAGAACTGTACGCCTGGGTCGAAGAGGAACTCATTGACCTTGAAACCGGTGAAACAGTGACCGACATGGATGTCGCTGCCTACGATGCCCGCGAAGCGGCTGCGAAGGATGAAACCAGCGTTCCGATCGGAGACGTTGAGTACAACCCGGGCGTTCCGCGTCGTGAGAAAATTGCCAAGGTCTACAAAGTGAAGCGGCCCGGCAGCGACCAACAACTCATCGTGTTGCCGGTCTACGGAAAGGGCCTTTGGTCCACGCTTTATGGCTACCTTGCGCTCAAAGGCGATCTCAACACGATCCAGGGCCTGACATTCTACGAGCATGCCGAAACGCCGGGACTCGGCGGCGAAGTCGACAACCCAAAGTGGAAGGCTCAGTGGGAAGACAAGAAACTCTTCGACTCCGAAGGCGACCCGGCGGCGATCGTTTTCAAGGGAACCGCCCCGCGAGGTGATATCCACGCGGTCGATGGCTTGTCCGGTGCAACGATTACCAGCCGTGGCGTCACGGTTTTGATCCGCTACTGGGCAGGCGAGAATGGCTACGGCAACTATTTGAAAAAGTTAAAGAACGCGAACACGAATTCCCAAACAGCGGGGATCTAAAACCATGGCGAAATCCCAGGCTCAGTCCGCGTTGGTCGACCCTCTCGTCGACAACAATCCCATCGCTCTTCAGATCCTCGGGATCTGTAGTGCGTTGGCGGTCACCACCAAGATGGAAACTTCCATCGTGATGTCGATCGCGGTGGTTGCGGTGACCGCATTTAGCAATCTCGCCGTCAGCGCGATTCGCATGTTCATTCCGAGCAGCATCCGGATCATCGTTCAAATGACCGTGATCGCGTCGCTCGTGATCGTCGTTGACCAAATCCTCAAAGCCTACCTCTTCGACATCAGTAAACAGCTGTCCGTCTTCGTTGGCTTGATCATCACCAATTGCATTGTGATGGGACGGGCCGAAGGCTTTGCGATGAAGAATGCCCCCGGACTCAGTTTCCTCGATGGCATTGGAAACGGCCTCGGGTACGGAATGGTGCTCCTGTTCGTTGCGGTCTTCCGCGAGTTTTTTGGCAACGGAACGATCATGGGGGTCGAGCTTCTGCAGACCGTAAACAATGGTGGTTGGTACACACCCAACAACCTGATGCTTTTGCCGCCCAGCGCGTTTTTCCTGATCGGATTGCTGATCTGGTTGATCCGAGCGTATCGCCCCGAACAAATCGAAGAGGCATAGAGGAACGATGGAAGCCGCAATCGAAAACCACCTCAGCATCCTGATGAAGGCGATCTTCGTCGAGAATCTTGCGCTCGCATTCTTCCTCGGAATGTGCACGTTCCTCGCGATCAGCAAGAACGTCAAAACGGCGCTTGGCTTGGGAGTCGCCGTCATCGTGATCGAAGCCATCACCGTGCCGGCCAATCAGTTGATTTACTCCTTCTTGCTGAAGAAGGGAGCACTCTCCTGGCTCGGCCCGGACTTCGCACAGGTGGACCTCAGTTTTCTCGGGTTCATCAGCTACATCGGGGTGATCGCCGCGATGGTTCAGATTCTCGAGATGTTTTTGGACAAGTACGTTCCCGCACTCTACAACACGCTCGGAATCTTCCTGCCGCTCATCACGGTGAACTGCGCCATCTTGGGAGCGTCATTGTTTATGCAGGAACGAAACTACGACTTCGCCGAATCCTGCACTTACGGCGTTGGCTGTGGAATCGGTTGGGCACTTGCGATCGCCGCGTTGGCGGGTATCCGCGAGAAAATGAAATACAGTGACGTACCGCCTCCGCTTCGCGGTTTAGGCATCACGTTTATCACCGTCGGCCTGATGGCGCTGGCGTTCATGTCGTTCAGCGGCATTCAACTTTGATCCGTCGCGGAACGAGACCGCAGCGCGTCAAGAAAACAGGCACCTGGAACTCAAGCTTGAGCAAGCCGAAATGACCGTAGTACTCGGAATCACAATGTTTACGGTGGTCGTCCTGGCCCTGGTCTTACTGATTTTGTACGCCCAGAGCATGTTGGTCGCCTCCGGTCCGGTCAAGATTCTCATCAACGAACAGAAAGAGATCGAAGTGCCCGCTGGCGGAAAGCTGCTCGGCGCACTGGCCGATGCGGGTGTCTTTGTCTCAAGCGCGTGCGGCGGCGGCGGCACCTGCGCCCAGTGTAAGGTCAAGGTTCACGACGGCGGCGGCGAGATCCTCGCGACCGAAAAAGATCATATCAATAAGAAGGAAGCCGTCGAAGGTGAACGTCTTTCTTGCCAGGTTGCGGTCAAGCAGGACATGACAGTCGAAGTACCTGCCGAAGCCTTTGACACCAAGAAATGGGCCTGCAAAGTTCGCAGCAACGAAAACGTCGCCACATTCATCAAGGAACTTGTCCTGGAATTGCCCGAAGGCGAGGACGTCGATTTCCGTGCGGGCGGCTACATCCAAATCGAATGCGGACCCCACACCGTCAACTACAAAGATTTTGAGATTCAGGAGGAGTACCACCCGGACTGGGATAAGTACGACATCTGGCGATTCGTTTCCGTGGTCGATGAACCGGTCGTACGCGCCTATTCGATGGCGAACTACCCCGGTGAAAAGGGCATCATCATGCTCAATGTGCGGGTCGCGACTCCGCCGCCAAAGAATCCCGAGCTACCACCGGGAAAGATGAGCAGCTGGATTTTCGACCTTAAGCCCGGCGACGAAGCGACCATCAGCGGTCCGTACGGCGAATTCTTCATCAAAGACTCCGACGCGGAAATGGTCTACATCGGTGGTGGTGCGGGTATGGCACCACTTCGCAGTCACATCTTTGAATTGTTCAAACGTCAAAAGACAGACCGCAAAGTCAGCTACTGGTATGGAGGCCGCAGTCTCCGAGAATTGTTCTACATCGAGCACTTCCGAGAGATCGAAAAGGACTTCCCGAATTTCAAGTTCAATATCGCGCTCTCCGACCCGCTGCCGGAAGACAATTGGGATAGCTACCAAGGCTTCATCCACCAAGTTCTGCTTGATAACTATCTCAGCAAACATCCGGCGCCCGAGGACATCGAGTACTACATCTGTGGGCCGCCGATGATGAATCAAGCGGTCTTTAAAATGCTCGATGACTTGGGCGTAGAGCCGGAAAATATCGCCTTCGACGATTTCGGCGGCTGATCCCTAGCCTGGAACGAATGATGAAACATCAAGTAACGCGACGAACGTTGGGGTTCGTCGCGTTCATTTTTGCGCTCGCCGTTGTTCGACCTTTGATGGCCGCTGATCTGCGCGAGTTTCGCGGCCGCACCATGGGCACGACCTACATGGTGAAGGTCGCCGGCGCCGATTCGGTGAGCGACGACAAACTGCGGCTCTCAATCGATCTCGAACTCCGCCAGGTCAACGACCAGATGTCGACCTATTTGGATGCGTCGGAGATCACACGATTCAACCAGTCTTCGAGTACCGACTGGTTTCCAGTCAGCAGCGACTTCGCGGGCGTCGTCGAATTCGCGCAAACCATCTCTGAGAAAACCGAGGGCGCCTTCGACGTTACGGTCGGACCGCTGGTTGATGCCTGGAGCTTTGGTGCGACGGAGCGGACGCATGAGGTGCCGTCAAGCGAAACGATCAAATCACTGCGCCGTCGCGTCGGCTACCAGAAACTAAGCGTGCGTTTGGACCCACCGGCTCTGCGAAAGTCCGTTCCCGAGTTGCGGATCGATCTCTCGGCGATCGCCAAGGGGCACGGCGTCGATCGTGTCCTGGGGCGTCTCGCATCGCTCGGGGCCGCCGATGTGTTCGTGGAAGTCGGTGGAGAGGTTCGCACGGCTGGTGGCAAACCGGATGGCCCATGGCGAGTCGGCATTCAACAGCCCGATGCGGCATCAAACGTCGTCATGGTCGCTCACGAGATGAAGGCCGATGATGCAGCCGGAAACGCGATGGCGACTTCCGGCGACTATCGCAACATCTTCACCGTGGATGGCAAGACTTACTCACACACGATCGACCCACGGACAGGAGCGCCGGTCACGCATCATCTTGCGTCGGTCACCGTCGTGGCGCCGACCTGTATGGAAGCCGACGCTTGGGCGACCGCGCTGACGGTCGCGGGCCCGACGCAAGCAGTCTCGATTGCGGAGCGCGAAAACCTCAGTACGTTGCTCATCACTCGAACCGAAGAGAGTCGTCTCGAGGCGGAGGCAACCGGGACTCTCACCCAGCATCTCAAACAAGACGCCGCTCCAGCGACGTCGGCAACGTCCAACAGCGCCGATGATGCCAGCCTACTGGCCCAGTGGATTCCGCTGGCTATGGTCAGCTTCGCCGCCTTCGCGATTTTGTTGACGGCAATGGGAGTCGGAGTATTGCTGCGCGGAAAGCCGATCAGTGGTTCCTGCGGCGGGATCGCGAGTACGACTGCCGAGGATGGCTCGACGGCTTGTTCGCTTTGCAGCAGTCCGTCCGATGCGTGCAGGGAATTGCGGGAAAAGGTGGCTTCGAGCGGTCCGCAGTAGCCGACGACCGCGCCAAACGGACTCGCGGGAGTCAGATCCGCTTCATTCGAGCGGCAACCGATTGTTGGCGTTGTGACGACAACTAGAATCGAAGTGGCATACCAGCACGGTTTCCCTGTCCCAAACCGATTCTTGCGACCGATGCGCGAACGACGCCCGAGACTTGAGAGTCTCGAATCACGCAAACTCTTGGCGGCCACTCCGTTTCCGAGTCCCATCGACACCGCGAGCCTCGTGGTGGCCGACCGTTTATCCGCTGAGGGCGAGTCTCCGGTCTCACCGTCGCCGCTGTATGACGCGATGCTCGCGCTAGGGATCGACGCCTACAGCAATCTGTTCGGGCAATTCACCGGCAGCGGATTTAACTTTACAACGGGTGGCCCCATCGCGATCAGCGGAGCGATCGATCCCGTCACAGCAAATCTCCAGTTCGGAAGCGAAAGCGAGCCGTGGAGCCAACTTGGCGGACCAGAACTCTTCGCATCCGACGATCACAGTACCTTCCACGTCCGCGGCGGGGAGTTGATCATCGGATCGGTTTCCAATGACGGAGCGCCCACGCTCAAATCGTTACCGATCAAGGGAACGCACAGCCACCTTTTCTTGTTGGAAGACCGCTTGGCGGTCGTCTCGGAATTGGGCGGCTTGATTTCCGTCACGGTCATCGATGCCACCGATCGCCGTTCGCCGGTGATCGTCCAAGAGTCTGTCTTGCAAGGCACACTTAACGAGGTCGAACTCGTCGGGCGCCACCTCGTTCTTTCGTTCCCGGCATCAAAGTCACTGACGCCCGACTTGGAACGCGTGACGGATGCTGATGGCGAGCGCTGGGAAACGCAGGCGGAGTTTGAATCGCGCTTACTCAACAACTTCGCCGAGATCGTGAATCGCCATGTGCCTCACCATCGAAGCGAGGGTGGCGGGCTGGTGCGGACGGGGCCGATCCTCAATGATCAGCAGATAACTCTACTGCCAGGACTGAACGACCAGGTTGCGGTGGTGGCTACGATGGATGTCCTGGGTGGCGAACCAGGGTTGATCTCCGCTCACGGCGTCACTTTGGAACTGCACTCCGCCGCCACTCTTTCGTCGAGCGCGATACTCTCAGGAGCCACTTCGGAGACCCAGCAGATAGTCAAAGTTGGCGTCGCCCCGGCGAGTGGCCGAGTCCGGTTCGTCACCAGTGCCACGACCGACAGCGATGTGATCGATGTTGTCGAACGTCAGGTGGTCGGCGATGAACTGCGAACTGCTTCCGTCGAGGTTCGCCGTGTGGATTCGGGGCAGGTAACCGCGACGATGCGGCTGCAAATCATCAAGCAAGTCGCCGGCGAGCTTCAAGTGCAGACTCGTGTCTTCGAGTTGGACGCCGATGTGACGAGCGTGCATCTGCATGAGGATCGCTTATATGCCGTCTCGCACACCGGACACATCGGTGTGCAGCCAGGTAAAACGCGAATCGACAGCATCGACTTTTCCAACGTCGATCTACCGGTCTGGCAAGCACCAATCGAAATGGTGGGCTTTTACACGTACCTGAATTTCATCGCTGAAGACCGACTTGTGGTGCTCGGTGAAAGGCTGAATTCGGGGACCGTGATTAATAACCCGGCATTGCTCGGACTCTATCAAGTTGGTGATCATGGACTGAAGCTGCTTGACTACATGATCCTCAGTGGCCCGACCTCCGGTACGCTGCCAAACTCTTCCAATCCGTATCGCTGGTTCGACGAGTATCGCGTCCTCGCCTTTCCCGTGATCGATTCAACCTTCGGCAGCGGATGGACCGGCAGCATTTGGGGCGGTGGCGATGCGGTCGACTGGGTGAGGATCGACTCGACCCAGCAGAATCTCGATCAACTTGTTTCACTGGGCACTCACGATCACAACCAGTTGGTGCAGCATTCGGCGATTCTCGACGGGACCTTGACCTCCATCAGCACCGACTTTGTTTTCACGTCAAACATCGACGCCACGACACCGGCGACAAATTCGGTTGACCTTCCCCTTCTTGCTGCAGAGGATTCGGCCGTAGAGTCCGAGATCGAGCGGCGTGTTTTACGTAACGAGGCTCGCGACTACCTGGTCACCGACTTCGGCTACGATGCCGCCACGCTCGCGCTTTCGGCAATCGAAACTCGAGGCGATCAAGTTCAGCTACTGTTTGAGGAACCGGGGACGGCCCTGCTGGTGTCCTACAACGAGGCTTCGGGATTCTCACTTAGAAGCCCAGACTTTTCGGCACACGAAAACATCTTTCACAATCTCGCGTTGCCTTGGGACACCAACGGTGATGGTCAGGTTTCGCCTGCGGACGCCCTCTTGATCATCAATGCACTTCCGACCCGTACTCATCCGGGACTCAGTCAACCTCAAAACGCGATCGCGAACCGACTCGGGCTTTGGTTTGATGCCAACAACGACCGATCATTGACGATCCGCGACGCGCTTGTCGTCATCAACCAGCTTGTCCGAGCGGACTCGCGAGGAGTTGCGAGTGGGTTGCTCGACGCGGAAGGCGAGCAGACCGTCGACGCCGCGATCCTCGCCAACGATTGGGACGCGGAGCTGTTTTGATCCTCGGAGCCTGTCTTCATGGGATGGATGAAAGAGATCCTAAGGCAAGGGAGGCGGTTGGCGGTTCACCCGGCATAAACGCTACACTCAGTTGCATGTTTGGGGCCGCGATCCTGAGAAGTTTCAGTGTCGTGATCGCCGTCGCTGTTCAAAGGGTTTCGGATGTCATCAATCAATCTCCTCGCGCGCGTCTCTGCACTCCTAGTCGTCTTCGCGACCGTTGACTTGGACCTTGCGATGGCTGCGGACCCTGAATTCAAGACCATGGTCCGTCCTGGAGCGGTCGAGCTTGAGAAGGAATTCGACCTCACGGGTTTGTCGATTCCGATGGACGAAATCCATCGGCTCTTGCCCAAGGATCGCATTCCGGCATTGACCGACCCTGAGACCGAGTCCGCGAAAGAGTCCGCCGCCTGGCTCAAGCCACAGTCGCGATTGATTGAAGTCCAGCGAAATGGAAGGGTGTTCGGAGTTCCGCTGCAAATCCTCGACGCTCACGAGATCGTCAACACCACGCTTGGAGAAGAGCCGATCGCGATCACCTACTGTCCGCTTTGCGACTCGGCCGTGGTTTTCTCACGTCGGATCGAAACAACCGACGGCAAGGCCATCGAAATGGCGTTCGGTACTTCGGGGGCGTTGTATAACTCTAACGTGTTGATGTACGACCGAACGCACAACGGGCTCTGGACCCAACTCGGCATGAAAGCCGTCTCCGGGCCGTTGGTCGGTACGACACTCACGGTGTTGCCATTCAAGTTGAAGAGCTACGAAGCCTTCTTGGCCGACCATCCGACCGCGCCGATCGTCAGTCGCAACACGTCCTACCAACGTGACTACACGCGGACACCCTACGCGTCCTACTTTTACAACGACCGGTTGGCGGTGCCAGTGAAGGGAATCGGCAAGGCGCTCAAAAAGAAGACACGTGGCGTCGGCGTGATCGACGGAAACGAGGCGTACTTTCTAACCACCAAAGCGATCGGCGACGACGGCTACACGCTCGAGACGTCAGCAGGCACGGTGAAACTGAGTCGTTCAAAAGCGGGCGTCGCCGTCGAATCGAAACCAGATTCCGTACTCGCCGTGCAAACACTTTACTACTCTTGGTCGGCTTTCTATCCGGAGACGAAAGTGATCAATGAGCAAAAGACTGAGCAATAGCACGGGGAGGGCTTCATGGTGCGGCGGCCACTCAGATCGCGTTGGGCACGTCGGCTACTCGGAGTGACTCTGTGTACGTTGGGCATCGTTTGCGTTGGGGCGTGGCTGGTGGCAAGTTCGCTGATCGCACCGGCCCGGCAGGTTCTGGATAAACCTAAGTCATTGCCGCTGCAAAGCGTGACGATCGAAAGCGACGCAGGCGCGAAGATCGCGGCATGGCACTGTCCACTCGAGGGTTCTCGTGGGATCGTGATCCTGGTCCATGGGATTCGAAGCAATCGACTGGCGATGGTGCCTCGCGCGATGGCGTTGCGTGAGAGAGGCTTTTCATCTTTGATGATCGACCTCCAAGCCCACGGTGAGAGCGGTGGTACAAACATCACCGTTGGCCGCCTTGAAAAGCATGACGTCGCCGCGGCGGTGGCATTCGCGAAAGAACAGCACGCCGACGAATCGATTGGACTGATTGGGGTATCACTTGGGGGCGGCGCGGCGCTGCTGGCTCAGCCGCTGGGCTTAGACGCGTTGGTCGTTGAATCGGTCTTCACGGACCTTCGCGTCGCCGTGAGAAATCGAGTGCGGACTCGGCTTGGACCGCTTCACCATGTGGCAACGCCGCTGCTGCTAGCACAGCTTCCGCTCAGGATGGGCTTTCGCGCGAGCGATGTTCGTCCGATCGAAGGCGTCGCCGAATGTGACTGCCCCATTTTGATCGCCGGTGGGAGCGAGGATCGGTACACACCCGAAACCGAAACGCGGCAGTTGTTCGAGGCTGCGACGGAACCCAAGCAACTCTGGATCGCCGAGGGCGTCAAACATCGAGACCTCTACAAGATGAAGCCGACCGAATACGGGAGCATCGTCTTCCAGTTCCTCGAGCTGGAGTTAGCAAGGTAGCGTCCGCACGCGGTACCAGTTTGCAGGACGCCTGTGCTCATCCGCGACCGACTTTACTCGCCCGGGAGTATCTGTCGGAACACTACACACGCGGTTCTCCACCGCCACTCGGTTCCCTCATTCTGCAAGAGTGGGACGATAGCGAGTACCTGCAAGCCTGGCGGGGCAAGCGAGCGAAGTCGCTTCTAAGCTGGGTGTTCGGTCCGCTCCGTCGCGAAGTCGAGGAGCTGAGACGAAGACTGACGATGACGCACCGCCCGGTGCATTACGTTGGGCGCGTCACGACCAAGATCACGGCGTTCAATGCGACCAAAAAGCAACCGGGTACCGGCAAAGTCATGCTGGAACGGTTGAACACGGGCACCGATCGCCTGGTGGATTGGTATTGCAACCGCAAGACGTTCGGCAAACGGGATCCGAAGAGATCACCGTCGGTTCGCAAATCCTGTTGCACGTCGATCCGTTTGGGTATCTTCGGGTTGCGGATTCGACGGCCGGTGCTGGGAGCGGACAGGGCCGAATCCACTTCACAACCAACGCAGCGATCGCAAACCGCCAAGTGGAGGTCACCATCGACCTGATCGAAGGCGGCGAGGCGGCTGAGCCGTCCGATGGAGGTCCACTGGAGGTCGGCGACGTGATCACGGTAAACGACACGCGGAACCTGTTTGCTGAGATTCAGGCTAGCGCGACGGGGACAGCCATTTGGCACGAGGCGATTTCCGATGAT
>JBCBLJ010000185.1:0-11702 GCA_038520195.1 Planctomycetota bacterium | reverse complement strand
GTTGACGGCGGCACGTACACGATCTCGAAGAACCTGGTGATCGACGCCGAGGACGCCGGTGTCACGATCATCGGGGCTCAGCCGACACCCGCCGTTCCGAATCCGACACCGACCGTTCTCGACCGTGCTAATACTTCGACGAACTCATACGTTTTCGAACTGGTCGACGCGGACGATGTCACGATCGACTCGGTGGAACTGCGCAACGCGTACACGGCGATCTACGCTTCGTCTTCATCGGACAGCGATAATTTCACCCTGCGAAACTCTCGCATCGAAGGCACCACCAGCCACGGTGTCTACCTTCGTGGGACGAACGATAACGCAGCGATTCTCAATAGTTCATTCGATCATCAAGTGAGATCGAACAATAGCGTTGCGCTGCTGCGAATCGAGGGCGCGAATAGCGTTGTCGACGGTAGCCGGTTCTCCAACGGCGGACGCGGGGTGGACTTCCACAATCAGTCCGGCCACGTCGTTGAGAATAGTTTCTTTCGCAATTTCGTCGGCAACGCACTTTCACAGAACCAAGGCAGCAGCGATTCAGCGGTCACATTCCGGGACAATCGTTTCGTCAATGTCGGCACCGGGATCTACGCGGTGGAGCTTACGAACACCGATTCACCGAGCTTGGTTGAGAATAACGTCGTCCGAAACTTTGTGAGCTATGGGATTGATGTCTCCGGCCCCGTGTACGCGCGCGGCAATCAGACCGAACTAGGCACTGGCATTGGAATCGGAGTGCGAGGGCTTTCGGGTGCCACGCTTGAAGACAACGTCGTCTCCGGCGGCCAATATGGCATCGTTGCGGGAGCGTTCTCGCATAGCGCGACGGCGCGCAACAACCGTTCGTACGGAAACGAAATCGCGGGCGTGCTGGCATACAACCAAAGTGTGCTTGAATCGAATCACGTTTACTCCAATCGCGTCGGGATTCAGTACGATTCCTCCAATGCGGGCAACCGAGTCGTCTCCCGGGGCAACCTGGTCTACGACAACGCCGAGGCCGGGTTCCGCGTCCGTCAAGCGCGTTCGGGTGCGTTGCTGATCAACAACACGGTCTTACAGTCTGTCGGTCGTGGAATTGAGCTGGTGGAGGACGCGGGCTACGCCAAGCTTCGCAACAACATCATCGAGGTGGGTTCGGGTGAAGCCATCTATGCCGACGCGGCGAGCGAGTATCTGGTCGACTCGGACTTCAACGTGATCTACACGCCAGGCTCGGGCACCTTGGGTCTGTGGGACAACGACGCAATCGATGACCCGGCGGAGTGGTACTATCGACTCGGGCTGGATCAACACAGTGTCGTGGGCGAAGGAGCCTCCATCGATCCGCTCTTTGTGGATCCCGATGGACCCGATAACGTCCGCGGATTTAGCTCGACCCCGATCGGTGCCCCGATCGTGATCGACGATGGGGACGCGGGGTTCACGACAACGCTCCCCTGGACGTCCCTGGCGACCGATGGATTCGGCGGTGACTACCTGAGAGCGCGACAATCCGGTGACGATTTCCCCGTCGCGACGTGGACGTTCACGGGACTACAGAATGGGGGCACCTATGAAGTTGCCGCGACGTGGCCGACGGGAGCATTCTCGACCATCTCCGACTTTGTGGTCAGCGATGGTGAAGGCCAACTCGCCAGCGTGCGGGAGTCTCAAGCAAACACGCCGGACGACTTTGTTGATGTGGTTAGCTGGGAAGAGCTCGGAGTGTTCCAGATCGTCGGCGACACACTCTCGGTGTCTCTCGTCGCCGATGACCGCTTTCGCGACACCGTCGCCGACGCGATTCGCGTGCAACGGGTGATCGGGGATTCGGGGGCCGATGATGACTTCCATGTGGAAACCGCTTCGCCAGCGGTCGATGCCGGCGAATTAGTGCTCGCCGATTCGGCCTCGGTCAACGAGCCATCGCCGAATGGAAATCGAGTCAACGCAGGTGCCTTCGGTGGGACGTCGCAGGCGACCGTGAGCGCGGATGCAACGCTCCAAATCATCGCTCCGGGGGACTTGGAGAAACTACGCCACGGCGACACCATCGAGATTTCGTGGCATGCGGCGGGTACCGCGGTCGTCCAAGACGCGGCGACGCAAACCCAGAACGATCATCTGACCCTTTCGCCGCTCGCTTACTGGCGACTGAGTGAAACGGCTGGCGGTTCGATTTCGGACATCAGCGGCAACAGCCTCGATGGCACGCTCGTTGGTACGCCGACGCTGGGCGGACCGGGTGTCTTCCAAAACACAGTGGAGTCTGCGATTTCGTTCACCGCGGACAACGACTACATCGAGATCGCGGACGACCCGGCGTTGAATCCACCCGAGTTCACCGTCGAAGCCTGGATTAAACCGTCAAGTGCCGCGACGACCTTTGACCATGTGATCTCGAAGACCACGAGCTCGAGTCTCAATGACGGCTTCGGCATCTACAGTCGTTCGGGACAAATCTACTTCTTCGTCAACCAACATGATGCGGCGCTCAACCCCGGCTTCACCTATACCGTCGACGAGTGGACGCACGTGACCGGAACTTTCGACGGCAGCGTCGCGCGGTTGTATGCGGACGGACTGCTCGTCGGCGAACAGGTCATCGATGCGCCGCTGGATGCGAGCGGTGCCCCGCTGGAGATCGGTCGAGCCAGGACCCCGACGTACACCTGGAAAGGATCGATCGATGAAGTCGCGATGTACTCCCGGGCGCTCACACCCGCGGAAATCGAAACGGCGGCGAGTGTCTCGCCGCTCTCGAGCGTCGATATCGAACTGGTGGATGTGACCAGTGGAACAGTCACTCCAATCGCGTCCGGCGTGACCGCGCGCGGAACCTATGACTGGACCGTTCCGACATCGATTCCCTCGACGGAATATCGAATCCGTCTGGTCTCCAACGATCCGTCGGGCGTGACCGCCGAACACCGCAATTCGGTTCAGGTCGTGTCCACGGGAACGCAATTCTACGTCAATGATGCTTCAACGACCGACGACGTCTATACAACGGCCGTTGGTCAGAACCGAAATGACGGCCTCTCGCCCGGAAGCCCGATGGCGGACTTACGTGCATTGGTACAGGCCTATGACCTTGGCCCTGGCGATGTGATTCACGTCGATAGCGGCGACTATGAACTACTACGCAACCTGTTCCTCGATGCTTCCGATTCGGGCGTCACCATTGTGGGGCCAGCCGGCAGCCAGACAGCGACACTCACCCGGAGCAACCCGACCAGCCTCAGCCGCACCATTGAGTTCACTGGTGGTGACGACATCACGTTGGATTCACTCTCAATCACAGGCGCAAGCACGGGTGTGCATGCCGGCGCGAACGTTGATAGTGATCGGATCACGTTGTCTGACCTCGAAGTCTTTGACCACGGCTCGGATCAGATCTTCGTCCAATCGACCAACGATCAATGGACAATCCTTGACTCACGGATTTTTGACGCAGACGCGAATGCCGAGGGCATTGAAATCCGCAGTCTCAACAACACGATTCTTCGCAACGAAGTCTTCGGCCACCGATATGGCATCTTTCAGAATCTTGGCGGCGGAAATCTATACGCCGACAACGAGGTGTATGACAACTCACTTTACGGCATCTACACCATCCTCAACGTGTCTTCGCCCACACAACAGCGAGTGATCGGCAACCACACGTATGGGAACCCCACCGGGATTTATGCTCAGACCAGCCTCAGCCAAGAACGCGTACTAGTTTCCGGAAACCGCGTTGAGAACAACACGACGTACGGCATTCAAGCCAACGGCAATATTGATGTCTTCAGCAATCAGGTATTCGACAACCCGGGAACGGGAATCTACCAGCAGAGCACCGGTTCCGTCGCGGATGGAAACGTCGTTCATGGAAACGACATCGGCATCCAAGCCGGCAGCTTTAGCAATCGCGGAGATGTCTTTCGCAATCGTGTGTTTGATAATGCGACGTATGGGATCTGGGCATTCCGCTCCAGTGACGTCGTCGGCAACTACATCTATTCCAACAGTGTCGGCATCTTCGCTGACGGCAACACAAGTTTCTCGTATACCGGTGACCTCTTCAACAATCTGATCTACGTCAACACCAACCAGGGAATCCTCGTAGATGCGGCCGGCGCAGGGATGGAGGTTAACGGCAACACGATCCTTCAGCCCGTTGGCGATGCAATTCGCTTCGCCGGGAATAGCCGCGACGCGCAAGTGCGGAACAACGCGATTCAATTCGACAGCGGTTACGGAGTCTTTGTCGAACCCGGTAGCACGACGGGCCTGCTGTTTGAACGAAACCTTTATCTGCAGGGCGGCGACCCGAACGCGTTTGTTGGACATTGGGCCGGAACAGATGCCGACTTGATTACCGATTGGCAAACAGCGAGCGGTTCTGGATTCTTCAGCTTAGAAGCAGACCCGGACTTCATTGATATCGATGGTGCCGACAATACGATCGGCTACGATCCGCTTGCGAACTCGGGCAATGGCTACGACGGAGGCTTGGACGACAACTTTATTGTTCGCAAAGACTCGCCGACCATCGATCGCGGCAACGGCAATTTCGCGACATCCACCGATATCCAGGGCTCGCCGCGACTGGATGACCCCGACACGGTAAACACGGGCGCGCCGCAGTTCTCGTCCGAAATGGACCTCGGCAGCAGCCTGTTTGATCCGTCGGGTGGCGTCGCGCAAAACTGGCGCAGCTTCGGCTCTCGATGGAACTACTCGCTGCCGTTCACGTTTAGCTACGCGGGTGCGACCTACAACGACGTCTGGGTCAGCTCAAGCGGTTTCCTCCAATTCGGATCGTCCACCAGCGCGGGCGACACGATCAACACGGTCGCCAAGCTCGATGACTATCCGCGGATCGCACCGATGTGGGATCGCATTGCGACCAACGGAACCGACGAAGACATCTTTGTGGATGCCAGTACCGCCGATCAGTTGACGATCCGATGGGCGGGTCGAAGCGTCGACACGAACGAAAAGGTCAACTTCGCGGTAACGATGTTCGCGTCCGGGGCGATCGAGTTCCACTACGGAGATGGCAACACAAATCTGTCGCCGACGATCGGGCTTTCCGGCTACGAGGGTCGCGAGTTTGATGTTCTGTTGGCGAGCATTGATGGCGCGACGACACTCACCAATCAGAACTCGCTGCGATTCGAACCCACCGCGGGCTATGTGGACATTGGGGCATACGAATTCCGCGGAGAGAGTTCCGACGTTGTCCCTCCGCAGGTCACGATGTCCTCACCTGCGGCCGTCGAAAACCAGAGCATCACGACCTTGGGTATCGATCGTATCGGTGTGATCTTTAGCGAGGAAGTCAACAACATCGACGCTGCAGCGCCCGCCGCATATGACTTACGGGCGAGCGGACCGAACGGTCTGTTCGGTGACGGCGACGACATCGTTTATTCGTTGCTCCCACAGTTCACGCTCGGAGACGATTTTGTAACCCTGGAGATCGCCGAAGGCGTTTTGCCCATCGGCGACTATCGGCTGCGGATTCCCAGCGGGCTCAGTCGCAGTATTCACGACACCGCCGGCCTGAGACTCGACGGCGATGAAGATGGAAACGAGGGCGGTGACTTCGAACGTTTCTTCTCCGTCGCCATGAATCAGCAGCCGACAGCGGATTCACAGAACGTGCAAACGCTCGAAGACACGGAACTCCCGATCCTGCTCAGTGGCGACGACGGGGATCCGGCGATCACGCAGAACCTGACGTATTGGTTGACGAGTCTGCCGGTCAATGGAGTGCTAGCCACGAGTCCTGGTGGCACGCCGCTGGTGGCCACGGACCTTCCTGTCGCCGTGCCCTCCCAGCTGTACTTTACGCCGGAACTTGATTCAAACGCACCGGAAGGTTTTGAGTTCTACGTCCAGGATGATGGCAGCACCGCCAACGGTGGTGTCGATACGAGCGCGACAGCGCAAATCACGATCACGATTGAACCCGTCAATGATGCGCCAACGGATGTGCTACTCAGCAGCAGTTCGGTGACCGAAAACACCGACACGAGTTCAAGTGACTTGCTCGTGGGGACACTGACGGCGATCGACGTCGATTTTGGTGATAGCCATACGTTCGAGCTTGCTTCTGGGACTGGCGACGCTGACAACGGGTCGTTCTTGATTGTCGGCGACTCGTTGTTCCTCCAGCAAAACGAATCGATCGATTACGAGCAGTTGCCGTCGTACGCTGTCCGTGTTGCGACCGTCGATGCCTCAGGTGAACGCGTGGAGCGTCCACTCACGATCGACGTCTTGAATCTTCCCGAGATCGCATCCTTGCGCTACGACCAAAACGAACCGGGTAACAACCAGCGCTCGATCTTCGGGAGTCTCACTGTCGTTTTCGACCAGATCGTTAACGTCTCGCTGGCTTCCTTTGACTTCCTCAAGCTCGGCATCGCCAATCCCGTCGACGCTGTCGTCGACTTCACGCTCTCAGCAAATCAGATCGGCGGCGTCACCGAAGCGACGCTGACGTTCACAGGGCAGCACGTGAATCCGTTCGGCACATCGCTCGTCGATGGCAATTACCAACTGACCGTCAACGGGTCGCAGGTCACCGACTTGTTGGGCACGGCACTCGATGGCGATCAAGATGGCGTCGCCGGTGGTGACTCGGTCTTCGGCGAGACTCCCCTGGATTCGCTCTATCGATTCTTGGGCGACAGCGACGGCGACCGAGATGTGGACGGCCAGGACTTTGGCCGCTTCGCACAGACGTTCCTGCTCACATCCGATGACCCGAACTTCAACCCGGCATACGATAGCGACGGGGATGGAGACATCGATGGGCAAGACTACGGTCGATTTAGCGGGAACCTATTTAGCTCGTTCCCATTCCCCTAACGGCTGACTTGCGGCAGGCCGCCGCAATGGAGTCTTGTGGATTTCGCCCGACGAACCGGGGAGCGAAAAAATGCCCTTTTTCTTCACGATCCGTCGTCCTATTTCGGAGACACCTTGAGGGTGGGCGTTTCCTGGCGTAGGGGCTTCTTCGAGTCGGACGGAGCCTCAGCCGCGGCCATCTTCGCGAATTCCGTGTTTGTCTTGTCCGTATGGGCGTGAATCTTCTTGACCAACTCGGGATCGTCGGACGTTAACAGTGAGATCACGCCGAACTCGGTTTTGATTTCCTCGGACTTGGCACCCGCGGCTTGCAGTTCGCCGTAGGACGTACAGAACCCGCAGCACTTGGACATGTCACCGCTCTTCATCACCGTTTCGGCGGTCAACTTCATCTGATCGTGGAGTTTGTCCATCACTCCCTTGTACTTTGCCGGCACAACGGACGCCGAGAGCGAGCCGTTGGCGATCTTGTGGTTTTCCCAGGTGACCTCCGCCATCATGTCCATCCGCTGTCCCATTGGTTGGCAGATGACACAGTTCTCAAGGTCAAGCCATGCTTTTCCCTTTTTCTCTTTGTGGTGATCACCGTGCGTGGTGACCGTCAGCAGTGCAAGCGTCAACATCGCGATACCGAATCGTTTCATGGTCTTCTCCAGTCATGGGTTTGTGCCATCACGCCACCTTCGACGCACTTAGATTCTATCTTGACCAAGCGGCGCGAATCAAATCGGCACGTTGAGACTGGATTGCGAGCGGGATGTGCACGGTGATTGCGTCGACGGCCGCGCTAGTCGGCTGCCCTTGTTGGCTGCGATGGATGCTCGAACCTTGGGTTCGAGCGAAACTGCTATAGTGTCGCGGTCAAAACCACCATGCGCCGCGGAGAATGAAATGTCACAGGGCCCCTCTTTCCCAAACCAAGACAACCCGTATTCCCCCACCACGGCGCCCGGAGGCTCGGGCAGCAACTTGGCATCCATCTTCATGCCACTGTACGAGCGCCGATTATTCATGACGTTGATCGGCATCTTGGCGATGATCGCGGGTGTCCTCTACTGCCTCACGATCATCGGAGCAATCGTCGGCATTCCGTTTGTCATCATGGGTAACTCGCTACGCAAGGCGTCGCAGTCTTTGGAAGAAGGCAGCAGTACCGGGAACCCAAATGCGTTCATGGAGGCCAATCAGTCGCTGGGGCTGTTTTTCCTCATCGCGGGTATCTTCGCGATCATCGGGATTTTGATGAACGTGGTCATGATTGGTTTCATGCTGCTGGGCACCCTTTTCGGCGCCGCGGCGGTGTGACAACACCACGCATCCTCTTCACGTTTTGCAACGTTCTCCCGGCTTGAAGAATCACCATGTCGCGTCTGCTCTGTTTCTCTCTCCTGCTGTTGGCATCTCGTGCCGGGGCGGATGAGCGTCCAAACGTGATGGTCATCGTCACGGATGATCAATCACCTTTTACGCTCTCCTGTTATGGTGATGAGCATTGCGACACGCCCAACCTCGACCGGCTGGCGTCATCGGGGATGGTGCTCGATCAGATGTATCACATGGGTTCGATGAGCGGTGCTGTGTGTTCGCCATCGCGAACCATGATCATGAGCGGGCGAACACTCTGGCATTTGCCTCCGCGCGGCAAGAAAGTCAAGAAGGATGAAGTGGGTGCGACGGAAGGGAATCGGATTCTTCACAACACGATCCCTGCGGTCTTCAATCGGGCCGGCTACGATACTTTTCGCACCTGCAAGAAGGGCAACAGCTACACACTCGCGAATGCGTTGTTCACCACAGTCCGGGACAAAAGTTGTCGCAAGGCGGGCACGGAAGACGGCAGCCAGTGGCACGGCCAGCAAGTGATCGACTTTCTCGATGAGCGAAAATCGTCGAAGACCACGAAACCGTTCTTGATCTACTTTGGGTTCTCGCACCCGCATGACCCCCGAGTCGGTCGTGATGACTTGCTCGCGAAGTATGGGGCCGAAAACCGCGTCCAACCACCATCGAAAGTCAACTCCAACGCACCGCCATTGCCGAAGACGTGGCTACCGGCGCACCCTTTCCATCACGGGCACCCCGGTTTACGCGACGAAGTCAAAGTTCCCGGCGTTCTGACCTCACGTACCGAAGCGACGATCCGGAACGAGTTGGGCCGTGAGTTCGCTTGCATCGAGAACGTGGATGAGCAGATCGGTCAGGTAATGGAGCGTCTGCGGGAGTCCGGTGAACTTCAAAACACGTTTGTGATTTTCACTTCGGACCACGGCATTTCAGTCGGCCGCCATGGCTTGACGGGCAAGCAAAACCTGTACGAACACACGTGGCGCGTTCCTTTCTTGGTGAGTGGCCCCGGAATACGCCCCGGCAGCCGTGCCCGCGCGAACGGGTATCTGCTCGACATTCTCCCAACAATTTGCGACCTCGCGGGGATCTCCATTCCCGAGACCGCCCAAGGCAAGAGTCTCGAACCGGTGTTGATGGGTAACCAAGACTCCGTGAGGGAAGTCCTTTATGGCTGTTACTGCGGTGGGACCAAACCCGGCATGCGAAGTGTCCGCAAAGGTGACTGGAAACTCATCAAGTACGACACGATGGATGGCAAGGTGCGTGAGACTCAGTTGTTTCACCTCACGGAGAATCCCGATGAACTGTTGATTGAACACCACGATCCGGCGGTGATTCAGAAGACCGGATACGCACCAAAGCCACACGAGATTGACTTGGCCGAGTCACCGCAACATGCGGCGAAACTTGCCGAAATGGAGGCTCTTTTGCTAAGCGAAATGGAGCGTCTTAGGGATCCCTATCGGCTTTGGGATCAACCGCCGCTGGAGGGCGCGAAGGAAAAGCGGCGACGCAACCGGTAACGGGCGATTCGGATTACTTGATGAGCTTGGTTTGCGGGAAGCCGGCGTGCCAACCGAACCAAAACGCGCGGTGAGCCGGTGCGCGAGGCAGCACCGTCTTCGATTCCATGTGCCTCAGCGCGTCTTCGGTGATCTTCCATTGCCTGCCGTCCGCGGACTGAACCGTTGAATCATCAATCCATTGTTCCACGCGAAGGTCGCCGGTTTTGTAAACCCGATTAGCGCCAGCGTCGTCGGTCAGGACGGTATAGTTGACCCCGTTGATCGTCTCCGCGTGAACTCGATGTCGGACAAGAAAGTCCGACGCGATGGCGACTGGAAATTCAAGACCGCCACGAATGATCAATACTTCGTTCTTGTTCTTGAGCCGCGTGTCGATCTTCGGGACAGTAAACATCAGTTCGTCGGTGGCGAAGTAGTCCCGGTACGCCGCCCCTTCGCCATAGTCACGCGTATGGCCGGTGCTAAGTGACAGCACATCGGTGTCTGGGTGCAGTTTTTTCCACTCGCCCCAGGTCGTTGTGACCACCGAAAGCGGTTGAAGTTTAAGACCTTTTCCAACGAGCCTTCCGATCACCGGTTCGCCACGCAGCGTCGACCACATCGAATTCGTCTCGTGGTCATACATCAGCTTGTTGGATCGATAGAGAAAACCACTGGTGCCAAGCTCGTAGTGCTTGTCGCCGATATGCGTGTCGTAGACGATCATCGATCCGCAAAGCGTGCAATACACACCGTTGATCGAAACGCCTCCCACCACGTCCTTGACCATCTCGTGCCAGGCAAGGATTCGTTTTGGATACGCGCGGGCCTGTCCACCGACATAGACGCCGAAGACGACGTTGCTGTCTGCGAGATAAGTTGCCTTGTTGGCGGCAATCGTTGTGGGATCCTTTAACGGCGGAATGCCGTCTTGGAGGACACCACCCCAGCGTACTTCATCAAGGTGTATCGTCGATTCAAAGCTACTGGAAAAGTACTCGGCGAATCTTGGGTCAATCCTCGCGTAGAGAGCTGCCTTGAAATCGGCGTAGTTGGGATGTGGCGGCTTGCGCTGATCCCAAATCCACTTGAACCACCTGTCATAGTCTTTACCAAAGCTCTGACCCGTCTTCGAACTCAGAATGGTGAAGATCGTTTTTCTGGTGCGAGCCTGTCGGGTGAATCGCGCCGACTCGAGCAACAGGATCTCTTCGCCTTCGACAAAGTCGGCTTTGATTTTCTGAAGGTTTTGGGCATGAACGGCCGGCGACGGGTTGCGAACGAGGTCCAGGTAGGTCTCGATGGACGTTCGTCCCGATTGGGTCGTCGTAAGGCGTACGCCATTCGAATTCGCCCCGGCTTGATCGTCCGGTGACAGGTTTTGAATCCCAAGACTCGCGTTTGACGGAGCCGTCTTGTACTCGCCCTTTCGGGCCATGAGGACAGTGATCACGCCGACGCATGCGAACAGAATGAAAACCAGTGGGGCGAGTTTCTGCATCGCCTTGACCAAAAATCGTGAGAAGAGGTTTTGCCTTTAGATGAAGAGTTGCCGGGTTGATCCGCCACCATCCGCCTCCCACCGCTTTCGGATCGAGTAGTCTACTGTCTTTCATCCGACGACTGTCCTTCATCCGACTTCGCCCAAGCGGTCAATCCGATGTGCCGATCCTTGCTGATTCTGCTTTGTGTCCTGGCCGCGAATGTCGCGACCGCCGATCGCCCCAATATCGTGATGGCATTCGCCGATGATTGGGGTAAGTACGCCAGTGCGTACGCGAGTCTGGAACCCGATGGGCTCCATAGCATCGTCTCAACTCCGAACTTTGACTCGGTTGCCAGCGGCGGTCTGCTCTTCAAACACGCTTACGTCAGTGCCCCCTCGTGCACACCCTGCCGAAGCTCGTTGCTGTCCGGGCAACACTTTTGGCGTTGTGGTCGGGCTTCGATCCTGCAGGGAGCCAACTGGGATTTTTCGAATGAGAGCTATCCGCT
>JBCBLJ010000987.1:0-2729 GCA_038520195.1 Planctomycetota bacterium | reverse complement strand
TCGATGACGCGTCGTGAGTCTGGGCCGCGATCGATGTAGTCGCCAAGGGTGACGATGCGGTCATCGAAATCAAACCCTGCAAATGAGGCCAAAGCGTCAAGCGAGCGATAGCAGCCATGAATATCACCCACCGCTAACGTTCGCACGATGTTGCAATCTTCTGAAGGGATCGAGTGACGGGGAGCGCTGTGTCAGGGTTCGGTCGGCAGTTGTTCGCCACGAAGTTCTTCGACGCGATTGCGAATTTCATCGACGTCCTCAACAAACTTCGTTGAATTGCCTCCTTGATAGACATACTCGCCCCATTTGTATGTGAGTTGATTGTCGTCGATGAGCTTCACATGGATTATCGCGGGGTCCATCCCAGCGGTGTACACCAATTCGTAATCGTAGTCTTCGAGTTTGCCTTCGTCGGCGGACTTGATCGGCCCCAAGGCGGAAATCAAACCTCTCATCAGCTCGTAATCATCCGGGGCAAGCGATGCTTGGTAACCGTCTGGGTAAGTCACACTCGCGGAGCGCATGCCAGTGCGTGAGAGTCTGCCAAGTGACGCGTCGTCCAGCGGACCGGAGCGACCACATCCGGCAACAGCCATCAGTGTGGCGAAAAAGATCAAGGTGTTGCGCATCAGTTCAGTCGGCGAACGTCCACGTCGATCCACGTACCGTGACGATTCCAAACGATGTGGGATGACCAAATCACGTTGAAGCACCTTCGATCTCAGTGGGGCGGTGGGGTGAGGCGTGTGGATCAAGTCAGGAGAGACGTTAAGACAACTTCGCCGTGTTGCATCGTATTGCCCCTCGTTTCTCCCGTCTCTCCGTAACTCTTGTGGTAGACGGATTAGCGACGCCTTGACGTGGGAATCTCGTCGTATTGACGGGGCACTTGCTGGGAACGATTGTTGGGACCGTTGTCGGGTAGTTTTAACCACCCGTCGAATCAGAAGATGGGAGGCGGGTAGGGACGAACCAACGGATCCACGACGAACGGTGGATGGTTGATTCATCGGCTTGAATGCAGCGAACGACAATCGCTGGTATTCTGTGGGATCGATCGACCATTGGTGCCCGTTTCTCTCAACGCTCGGATAGATCATGCTCAAGAACTTGCTACTGATTGGTGTCTGTTTGCTCGGAGGCTTTGCGTGCAGTCATGCCTCCGCCCAGGTTTACGAGCTTCGCACCTACAAGGCGATGCCGGGGAAATTGGACGCACTCAACGCCCGATTCCGTGACCACACGGTTCGTTTGTTCAAGAAGCACGGTATTGAATCCGTCGGTTACTGGGTACCGACGGACGAAGAAAGATCGAAGGACACGCTGATCTATATCATCAAGCATGAGAGTCGCGATGCCGCGAAAGCCTCGTGGAAAGCATTTGGCGCCGATCCTGAATGGAAGACGGCCGCCAAGGAGTCCGGTGTTGGTAGGTTGGCAAAACGCCCTGACTCGGTCTACATGGAAGCCACCGATTACTCCCCGGCTTGGACTCAGGATGAGGCGGACGGCGACGATGTCTTCGAGCTGCGAACCTACAAGGCGGCGGAAGGCAAGCTCGATAAACTCGACGCGCGATTTCGCGACCACACGATCAAGCTTTTCGAACGACATGGGATCCAGAACGTCGGCTACTGGCATCCCGCCGATGAACCTGACTCTGCCGACACTTTGATTTACATCATCAAGCATGACAGTCCGGAAGCCGCCAAGGCGTCGTGGAAAGGATTTATCCAGGACCCGGATTGGAAAAAGGCGGCCGCCGCATCGGGTGTTGGGCGACTCGCGGGCCTCGAATCGGTCTACATGAAGCCAACCGACTATTCAGCGATCAAGTAAATCAGCGCATCATCATTCACGCGACGCCGAGGCCTTCTTGGGCGGCGGCTTGCGTGGCTTCGGAACGGGCGGCCGTTTTGGACGCCGCTCAAGGGGATCGAAGAATCGCATGTTCTTTCCGACGCGATCGTAGTCGCCCAGGTCTTCTCGCATCGAATCTGCCAGCCCCATGAGGTTCCGAACCACTTGTGGGTGATCTTGGGCAACGTTGGTCGTCTCGCCGAGGTCCGCGCTAAGATCGACGAGGAAGGGCTGCTCAAAACCGACTCGATCAGCCTGCGCGATGTGCACATTGCGTCGGAACGGCTCGACGCCGATCGGTTCTTGCTCACGGGGCAAATGGAGTTTCCACTTGCCTTGACGAACCGCTTGCAGGCGGACCCGCAGGTAATAGAAGTACGCCTTTTCGGGGTCCGCTTTGTCGAAGTCTCCATGAAAAAGGTGCCGGATGTCTTCGCCATCAATCACTCGATCCGATGGGACATCAGCGCCGGCGAGAGCCGCGAAGGTCGGCATGATGTCCATGGTCGAGGCGATCGAATCGCAAACCGTGTTTGCGGGAACGCGGTTTGGGCCCCAAAGAATGGTTGGCACTCGCACGCCACCTTCGAAAGTGGATACCTTTCCGCTTCGCAAAGGCCCGGCGGAGCCGCCGTGGTCGTCCGGTCGATGCCCATCGGCGCGATCTTTGTTCTTGATCAACCAGGGACCATTGTCACTGGTGAAGAGCACGTAGGTGTTTTCGGCCAGACCCAATTCGCGAAGCGTGTCGAGGACTCGACCGACGTGAAAGTCGATCTCCTCAATCACGTCGCCGTAGAGTCCTCGCTTGCTCTTGCCTTTGAAATCAGCGGACGCATCAAGTCGCGTGTGCGGCATTGTGTGTGGGA
>JBCBLJ010000422.1:0-7097 GCA_038520195.1 Planctomycetota bacterium | reverse complement strand
GTCTGTGTCGCTGGGGTCTATTTTTTGTTCAGGCTTTCGGTGCTTATGGTCTAGCCGTTCAGATGCGGCCTTGGGGGCATCAGTTTCGGCCTGCTCTAGTGCATCGAAGTCCGACTCTTCACCGACTGTGTCGTCTCGGATGACAACCTCGTAGTGCTCTGCGCGCAGGCTGTCTTCCGAGACGACACAGTCGGTGACGAGTCGGACTTCGTTGCACTAGAGCAGGCCGAAACTGATGCCCGCAAGGCCGCATCTGAACGGCTAGAGGATAAGCACCGAAAGCCTGATCAAAAAATTGAGCCCAGCGAAACAGACGCCGAAGAGCAGGCCGTTTCAAAGGTCGATCCGCAGAAGGTAGAAGCCGGTCGCAAACGCTTCCTGATTCGCTTATCGGCAATGGCAGCCGGAGCTTGGCGGGTAACTGTTCAGGCTGCTCTTGATTGGGCTGCGAAAGGCGGGATGTGATTCTACGGCTACTGCGCCCGATGTCGCTTCAGCCGGCTCTCCGATCGCCGTATCAACTCGCTGACCATAGGGGCTGGCACGAGGAAAAAAGTGACAAATCGTACGCATGGCTGCTTCTTGGGACAACTTTCCACCAGGTTGACACTGCCTGACGTCCCGCACGGTCGGACCGTGTGGACGAACAGTCACTTCTAGCGGTATGGTCGAAGAAGTTCAGTTCAACCACACACGAAACGTAATTGGCTAACCTATGCATTTGAAACACTCTATTCTGTTGATTGTCGCCTCAATTTTTCTAAGCGTATCGTCGTCAATGACAGTGTTTGCCATTCAAACATCGACTTGGCCATTCTCTGCTCCTCAGGTAACTGATGTAAATGCAATTCCGAACCCAAGGCATGGTGACATCGTTGCACACGTCATGCTTGAACAGGAATCACAGCCAGGCCAACCACCAACCGGCAACGTTGCGCAGAGTGACATAAAGGCTTTCACCTCAGGTGGTGGTTGGGTAAGCCTGTTGCCGGTGGCTGAAGCGTCAACCGTTCGCTTCGAAACCAAAAAACTGACAAACGGGGTAATAGGCATCAATACCAATGTCGACGACCTCGAGTTCGATAACCTCGATCCAGAAAAGTTCTATGTCGTCAGATTTCGCTACGCCCTTCGCGCTAAGAGCGGAGGTGCTGGCGTAGACGTAAAGTACTACACCCCCAACGGTGACGATACAACTATTGCGTCTCCGTACGTTTCGACGCAATCAGAAGTCGTCGTACCCAATGATTCGGATCTTGAGATAACCTCGCTAACAGCTGTTGAGAGCACGGAGATCTCCGCTCCATTCACTGGAGCCGAGAGAGTTACATTCACAACGTTTGGCTTTGGTGACGGAGATGAACTTTCAGGCAATCCGCAGGGAGTCTTCAACACCTTTGCAACGATCTATGAATACTTGCCAGGGAGCTTCTTGGAGGGATTGACTGAGGGAGAGGTGGAAGCAAAGAATCAATAGGTTGCCTGGTCCTGGAGCTGATTCGAAAGCTCCTGCAGCTCGACAGTGCCGCGGGAACGCAGCTCGATCACTCTATTCGACAGCATGGGGCATCTGGGTTTGGGTGCGTCCATGTTCGCGGGGCGAGTGACGAATCAGGTCACGCGGCGGTGACGGCCGGAACACTCTTGGCGGACGAGAAGCGCCCAGATGCGTTCTGACTCGTCCTCGGGTTCTCTCGCCTCTGACCACGAGCAGAACCCGCTGGGCCAAGAAGTCTTCAATGCAGTCGACAGCCATCCTGCCCGATGGCGTCACAAGCTCCGCAACCAGCGTTTCGAAATCTTCCTCGGTCATGTTTCCGCTCGGAAAGAGTTGAGCGGAAACCGGTGGCTGGTCTACTCGGTGACCAGGATCGATTCGCCGCTGTCGTTGAGTCGGGGAGGGCCGCTTCCGCCGTTGTTTTCGAGGCAGTCGTCGTAGGCGGCTTCTGCTGCATCGAGCGCAGCTTCTGCAATGTCAAAGTTGGCCTGTGCGATTTGCAGCGCGAGTTGCTCAGCTTGGCAGTCGGCACAAGCGATGTCCGGCGAAACAACGCCTCCAGCGGGGGCTGTTGCTTGGACAGATGCAACAAGCCCGGTACCGAATCCCAGCAGCAGTGCTAGCGGGGTGATTGACTTACCAAGCCACCGGTTTTCTTCGGATCTAGCCATTCCTTGGTTCCCCGTTTGGATCTGATAGCAGGATCGGCGATTTCATCGTCCATCAACCGATCCCGAGTCGCATTTCTGATGTGCGACCTGTATTGACGAATGGAGGTAAGCTCCACGTCCGACAGTACAGCTCCATCCACTTGTGGGGGAAGTCCTATGGCCCGGCTCTAAGCAGGCCGCCTCGCATCCCCTTTACCGATTCAATTTCAGATTCGCTTAGAGCTTCGCCAGCAACCTTCGGCGGCGTTACAGCCCATGCTGTGATCGCGATCACAGCATGGGCTGTGGAAATCGCGGTCGCGGCCCACCAACTCCAGGGTCTTCTTTGCTCCAAGTCGCGGAGTGTGCTCTCCACGGTGTCGAGCTTTTGTTTCAACTCTTCGTTTGCTGCAATCGACGCATTCCTCTGCTCAATGGTGGACGAGATGCTTGCATCTGCTTCGGCAAGCTTTAGCTCAAGCGATTCACAGTGAGTCGCGATATCTGGTTGGCCACGGTGCGATTCCTCCATCGCGTCCATCCGAAACTGCTTCGTCTGTGGCGGAGCATGTCCGGCGGCGAGGTGCTCCCTCAATGCAAGCAGTTTCTGCCAGAGATGGAGCGAGCGCGGGATGCCCCTCGGCTTGCTGCAGAACATCGCGCGTCACAGGTCGGAAGCGACGACGCAAAAGCACTACGTTGGCAACAGTCGCCAGCGAGTGCGGTTGACGAAACGCAGTTTTTCAACTGAGCGTTTACTGACCTGCCACTGACCAGGCATGACTCATCGCAACTCCATCAATTGCCGTAATTCGTTTTCTCATATCTAAATAGGGCTGACAGGAGTCGAACCTGCACTTCCGAAGAAACTGGAACCTAAATCCAGCGCGTCTGCCAGTTCCGCCACAGCCCCGTGGGGTGAATCACGTGCGACTCACACCACACGGCGACTCATGGGAAGAGAGTCGCCGCGAATGCTACTTGATCGTCTACGATGCGGCGGTGGCGTCTTCGGCGGCAGTGGGCACGACCCAAACCTTGACGCTGGCGTCGACCTCACTGTGCAGATGAATCTTCACCGTGTACAGACCGAGCTCCTTGAGCGGTCCATCGAGCCGAATCTGATCGGTCGCCAAGCTGAATCCAGCCTCCTTCAAGGCGTCGACGATCTCGTGAGGACCGACGCTTCCGTAAAGGTGGCCTTCGTCGTTTGCGTTGGCTTCAATCGTGATCGACTGTTTCGCCAACTCGTCGGACATGTCACGGTAGCTCTTGAGCTTCTCGAGCTCAATCGCACGCAGCTTTTCACGGTGTTTGTCGACCATCCGCTTGTGATGCTCGGTCGCGATCGTCGCCATGCCTTGAGGCAACAAGTAGTTGCGGGCGTAGCCAGCTTTGACTTCGACGATGTCGCCTTGCTTGCCGAGGTGTTCGACATTGTGAATCAGCAACAACTGAATGCCGCCGTTCTCGCCTTTCGGGAGACGCTTAAAGGGTCGTTTGAGGGTGCGGCCGTTGCGTGGCATCGGATGGCTCCGGCGGTTGGTTAATGATTTTGTTAGAAAGGAATATTTGAATCGTCGTAACCGGCGCCGCCGCCGGTCGGTTGGGCATCGTGAGCAGGCGGTTCCGCTGGCTGGGATGACGAATAAGACACCGGTGCTTCACCGGCCCTTGGTGCAGGACTGCCACCGGGCGAACGTCCTCCCAGCATTTGCATTTTCTCGCCAATCACGCGGAGCTTGCTGCGTTTCTGGCCCTCGCTCTCCCACTTGTCGAGCTTCAGCCGCCCCTCGACCAAAATCGAAGAGCCCTTGGAAAGATACTCGCTGGCGACTTCCGCGGTTCGACCCCACAAAGTCACATCGACGAAGGTCGTTTCCTCAACCCATTCTCCGTTGGCTGATTTACGTCGGTCATTCACCGCAAGACTAATCTCGGTCACGGGCATCCCACTGGGAATGTGCCGTAATTCAATGTCGCGGGTGATATTCCCGACCAAGATGACTCTGTTGAAACTTGCCATGATTTTGACCGACTTGAGGACAGGGAAGTCTGGGTTCAACCCTCGGAGAACTCACCAGTCTACGCAATTGTCTCCGACCGGGGTGAATGGAACTCACCCCGCAGGCTTGGCTTCCGCAGCGGCTTCGGCGGGCTTCGCTTCTCCATCGCCCTCTCCGGCAACCGGACTCCCACCCCGAGCGTTGGCAAGGATCGGCTCGACCAATCGGGAATCGAGCTTCAACGTCATCTGACGCAGCACGGGCTCGCATAGATGAAACGCTCGATCCAATTTCGGAACGTCGTTGCCTTCCATTTCGAAGTACGTCAGCCAGTAAGTGCCCTTTTGATGGCCCTCGATCGGATAGGCCAACTTTTGCTCCATCCAGAGTCGGTTGACTTCAACTTTTCCGCCGGCTTCGGTCACCAGATCCTCGATCTGTTTTGCCACTCCGCCTGGGTCGCGGGCGTAATGGTTGCTATCGAGGATGCACAGGGTTTCGTATGTGTTCTTTGCCACAGGACTGATAGTGGTACGTGAGGAACGGTGATTGTTTAGGTATTGGCTTCGTCGGAGCGTGAGCCATTTTGTGACTCGTTGGTCTCGTCGGTCGCCGGCGGTCTTTGTTTCTTCGTTTTTGGCTTACTGGTGCGGGTGTTGAATTGGTTCATCGCCGATCCAACGCCTTCACCCGCCCAGCAGATGGCGGCATGAGCGGCTTGAGTCGTCGCCGCTTCAAATGTGTCTTGTTCGCTCTTGTTGAATTTCCCGAGCACATAATCGGTCACGGCCCAGCCTTCAGGTGGGCGTCCGATCCCGACTCTCAACCTTGCGAAGGATTCGGTTCCGAGGTGGCGGATGATGTCTTTGATGCCATTCTGTCCGCCAGCACTCCCGCTGGGGCGAATCCTCAACCGTCCGCTCTCGAGATTCAAATCGTCGCAAATGACGAGAATGTGTTCCAACTCCAGTTTGTAAAAGTCCAATGCCTTGCGAACACTTTGGCCGCTGGCGTTCATATACGTTTGGGGACAAAGGATCGCGACCTTCGCGCCCGCGATCGATGCCTCGGCTAGTTCGCCTTCAAACTTTACTCTCGCGGTGCTCGCCGAGTGGAGTACGGCAATTTTTGCAGCCACCATGAAGCCGACGTTGTGTCGCGTTTGTTCGTACTTGCGACCCGGATTTCCGAGTCCAACGATCAACTTCATTTCTATCACCCAGCGACCGGCATCGTGGCGACCGAGGGTATCAACTCGTTTACTTCTTGCCCTTGGGCTTTTCGACCGTGAACACCACCATCGTCGGAGCGGAAACCAATTCCACATTCTCCGGCAGGTCGATATCACCCGCCGTCAGGTTCTCGCCCGCGTTGCACGGAATCACGTTGAGTGTCACCGATTCGGGGATCGCAACGGCCGGGCAGCGAAGCTCCACTTCCTTCGCGTTCTCGATGACGATGCCGCCTTGTTTCGCCCCCGCCGGCTCGCCCTTCGCTTGGATCGGCACCGTCACCACGACGCGTTCATTCATGTCAACGCGCTGGAAATCGATGTGAAGGACGTCGATTCCGAGGGGATCAAACTGCAAATCGCTGACCAGAGCAGTCTCGTTGACGGCGCCCTGCAACTCGACAATCTTGCTGTGGTGTCGAAGGATCGATTCCACCGCTTGCTTCGACAGCGAAAGGTGCTCGTTATCCTGCTTATGCCCGTACAAGACCGCTGGCACCTGCCCGGTCTTGCGAAGACGGCGCGACGCCGCCGTTCCAAGGCTGCCGTCTCGCTTTTCTACCTTTACCTCTTCCGCCATCGCGGATCACCCTAACAATCACGTTTTTGTGCGGTTGTATTAGCCGGGGCATCCCCGTTTTTTCAGGGATTGACCGCCTCCGACGCGCCACGCACATGCGTAGCGAAGCGGGTAAGTATGTCAGCCGACGCCCACCACGCAAGCCCAAACGGGTTCGCAACCGGTCGCGAATCGGTGCCGATCCGGGTACTCTGCGGTGATTCTCGGTTTGCCTCGGGCCGACGCTGCAGCCGCCGCCATCGGTCCGCGTCGACGGCCCGTTCACCTGTCCTCCGCCCCGCAACCGTTCGAAACGGAAAAGATGAGCTTTGTCCCCGAAACGAGTTCGCCGGGCCAGGGATTGGTCACGTTACTCGGGACCGGGACCAGCGTCGGCGTTCCGGCAATTGGCTGCGATTGCGACGTCTGCCAGAGCGATCATCCCCGCAATAAAAGGACTCGCTGCGCGATCACGGTCCGGCTTCCTGGCGGCACCCTGCTGATCGACACGCCCCCCGATTTGCGTGCCCAACTGATCCGCGAACGCGTTCGGATCGTGCATGCGGTCGTCTTTACCCACGAGCACGCCGATCACATCTACGGACTCGACGACCTACGACTGTTTCCATTCCGGCTCGATCGACCCGTTCCCCTCTACTGCCGCGAGAACGTCGAGCAACACATCCGACGATCGTTTTCGTACGCATTTCAAGACAAAGGACAGGAGACACATCCCGGGGCGACGCCGCGTCTCGAGTTTGAGCGGATCGACCAGGAGGCCTTCGACCTGCTCGGCGCATCCATCCTGCCGATCCCCATGCGACATGGGCCTCATTTCGAAGTCCTCGGGTTTCGAATCGGCGATTTCGCCTACTGCACCGACACCAGTTTCATCCCCCCTGAGTCGATCGAACGTTTGCAAGGCGTGCAAACACTGGTCGTCGGTGCGCTCCGCTTAGAGCCTCACCCAACCCACTTCAATATCGAACAAGCGATCGAAGCGGGACAACGAGTCGGCGCACAACGAATCGTTTTGACCCACACCGGCCACCAACTCGATTACGTCAAGACAACCGACTATCTGCCCGCAGGAGTCGAGATGGCTTTTGACGGCCAGCGGATTGAAGTCGCACTGAGAGTGGAAAGTTGAGAG
>JBCBLJ010000764.1:0-4072 GCA_038520195.1 Planctomycetota bacterium | reverse complement strand
CGATTTCAGCGGTTTGGCGACCGCCGAGCGCTCGAGTTTGAATCTTGATCATGCCACCATCGACATCGGTACGCTTTCGGAGTTCAAGGGAGGCAGGATCACGGTTCGCGGCGGACAGACGGCCGACTTGAGCCAGTTGACGAACATCGACGGTGGTTCGATCACCGTCATCGATGGCAGTTCGGTCGACCTCTCGGGGGTCACCGAGTACGACTTCGCCGCGACCGGCAACAATGTCTATCGTAGCTGGGTCGCTCACGGTGCCGGCTCTTCGATTGATCTAAGCGGCCTGACCAGGTTCACCGGCGGAACGTTCTATCAATCGCGGATCGATGTGTCTGCGAACGCGGGCGGTACGATCGATTTGTCGTCCGTCGCGGAGGTACTCGATGGGGAAACCGGCGACACTCGGCCGTCTGTCCGCCGCGAACCGTGATCCTGCCTCCCTTGAACTCCGAAAGCGTACCGATGTCGATGGTGGCATGATCAAGATTCAAACTCGAGCGCTCGGCGGTCGCCAAACCGCTGAAATCGTATGCCCCCGCGTACAGGTTCAACAGCGTTCCGTTCAATGAAGCGATCTGCGACGTCTGCATTTGGCCGCGGCCATCCAAGTACAGTTCGACGCTTCCCAGGGTAGCGAGGACGGGCGCATGAATCGTGCCGTGCAGTCGCGCGGTAAAGAGCGAACGACGGTCCGCGTTGGCATCGGTGAACTCCGTCAACGCGTCCAAGCGAACCGTACTGTCGAAGCCGTCAGCGATGATGTTCAGCGTCCGCTCGCGCGTGTCACCCGCGCCGTCGAGAATCTGAGCGACGAGAGGAAGATCGATCAGCCCGCCCGCCGTCGCCGCGATGGTCATGTCGGCGTTGTAGTGCGCACCGCCATCGATTCTCGTGAGGTTTGGCAATCGGACAACGCTGCCGTAGCCGTCCGCCAAGAACGATCGCGTTTGATTGTTCGCGGTCGAACCGTGCACGTACGTTGTGACGGCGGGCAATTCGATTTGGGTGTTTCCGAACGCCTGGAGACTGGTCGCATCGATGTTCGCGAGCAACGGTGCAACCAAGTTCGATCGCTGATAGAGAGTGACGCGTCCGTACTCGAAAGTCGTCAGCGCCGAGAAGTCGACGTCAACATTGGTCGCGTTGATGATCGAACTGGTCGCCGTCGTGACGGAACTCAAGTCGAGCGAAGACCCGAACGCGTCGATTTGAACTCGCTCCATCGAGGTCAGGTTGTCGAGCGTCAGCGTGCTGTCGCCTTCTCGGTTCAACAGCGTACCGCTCACCGTCGTGAGCGAAGGCGTGAGCACTTGCCCACCGTTGCGCGCGTCGAGCGAAGAATAGTATCCGTCGGCGTTGCTCGAACGATCGAAGATGGTCATGAGCATCGGGGCATCGATTTGAGCGCCTCGCCCGTCGGCGATCAAGTTCACGCGGCGGCGGCGGACATCACCGGTGTCGGGGTCGGTGATCGTCGTTAAACTTGGCAACGACAGCTGTGCTCCTCCGAGCACGTGCAGCAAGATCCGCGAGCTGTAATGCGTCCCATTAGTGATCGTCGTCAGCGCATCCATCACCAATCGGCTTCCGGGGTCTTCGACGAACCAGGTTCTTTGTTGGTTGTTGCCCGTTGAAGGATGGGTGTAGGACGCGAGCGTCGTGAACCGCATTTCCGCACCACGCACGACGGTCAAATTCGCGCCGTCGATGATTGCGTTTCCGTCGATCAGGAAATTGGCTTCTTCGCCCGAGGCGGCGAGCGTCGATCCGGGATTCAAAGTCACCGCGCCCGAAAGCTGGGACACTCCGTTGACTGTCAGCGACGCGGCGTTGTTGATTTGCAGGCCGCCGACTCCGTTAATGCTGTGTACGACCTTGGCACCCGTTGCGATTGTGACCGTGTCGTCTGCGTTGTCGAGCAACACTTCGTCATCGCTACCCGGCACGCTTCCGGTGCTCCAGTTTTCCGCGACGTCCCAATCACCGTCTCCACCGATCCAGGTCACGGTTTGGCCGGTCTGGCTGCTCGACGCATTGGACTCGGATTCGTCGTCGCTGTTCGAGCCTTCTTGGCTCGACGTCGAAGAGTTCGATGATGTCTCCTCCGATTCGATCGGTGATCCGGCGAGCGATGTTGTCACGTTCACCAAACTGGTCAGCGCCGGAGCGACGATATCGCCGCCGTTTACCTCGGTCAGCTTAGAAGTGACGTCGCCGTTGCGGTCCAAGAGGTTGACGAGCGAATCAAATCGGATGACGGAACCGTCGCCGTCGGCGGTAAATTCGAATCGCCGACGTCGATTGTCACCATCGAGTCGATCGGTGATTTGCTCGACACCGCTCAGGTCCAACGTCCCGCCCGCTGAGACGGTCGAGAACAAAGCGTTTTGATACCCCGTGCCCCCACGAATCCACTTCAGGTTGGAAAGGTCCAACACACTCTCGGCGCCAACCACATTCCACGACGACGACTCGTTGCTTGAGGTACGCTGCAGGTCGTACTGGATGACGCCGGGCAAGGAAACCTGTGTGCCATCGTTGACCTGGAAACTCGCCCCATCAATGTTCGTGACCGATGGCATCGCGACGGTACTGCTACCGCTGGTCACCAGGGTGCTGAGTGTGAACCTCGTAATACCATCGAATGACGCGTCCGTATCGGTCAATTCGATTCGAGTGCCGCTGATCGAATCGAGTGCCGCGAAGTGTCCGGGTTGCGCATTGACGCGGATTAAACTCGTTTCGAGACGCTCGAGCTGCGCGACAGGAAGGTCGCCCGGCGTGTCCATATTGCTCTCCACACCGATCAACTCGACGAGAGACGGCACGATCAACTGACCGTCTTCGCTCGCATCGAGGAATGAATACTGATGGTTGGAGACCGCCGAGTCGACGATGCTTTCCAGGGCGGTCAGATCAATGACGCTTCCCGCTCCCGACGCCGTGACTTGAAAGGAGCGCAAGCGACGGTCACCGTCTTCGGGCAGATCCCGCATTTGCACGAGTGACGACAGATCAATGGCTGCCCCACCGGTCGCGCGGATGGCGAGGTCGTTGTTGTACCCGAGACCGCTGAAAATGGACTCCAGGTTTGGCAGTTCCAAACGCGTCCCGACGCCGTCGGCGCTCCAGGTTCGAAGGACGTTCGAAGAGGTCCCGTTGTGGCGATAGTGGCTCACACCCGGGAGCGACACGGTGACGCCGCCGCTGACACTCAGATTGGCGCCGTCGATGTTGCTGAGCAGCGGAGCGGACAGCGTCGCGCCCGCCGAAGCGGTGATCGCTCCAAATGCCAGGCTCTCCACCAGTGGCAACGACAGATTGACTCCCGTCAGACTCAAATTGCCGCCGACGGCATACGTTAGTTGGTCGAGTACGAGATCGACGCCACTGAGCGTCAACCTTGAAAAGTTCAGCGACTCCAGTTGCTCCAGTGTGATCGTCCCCGTTCCGTCATCGATGACATCGACGCCACGTAGGTTCTTGAGCGCCGGCGAAAGGATCGTTGCGCCGGTACGAGCCTCCAGCTTGGAGTAGAGGTCCGCGTTGTAGTCAACGATCTGCTTCAGCGAGGAAAGGTCGACGAGCGTGTCGGTCCCGGTCGCGGTGAAGAAGTATCCGCCCAACCGATTGTCACCGGAGTCATCTTGTAAGGACTCGATCGCGGGCAGGCTGAGCGTCGCACCCTCCGAAACGGTGAAAAAGTGCCGAGTGTTGTACGCCGTCGCTGCGGTCAACGTCTTCAGGTTCGGCAGCGCGAGCACACTTCCCGCGCCGCTGACGATCCAGTTCCTCGAGTGAGACGACGAAGTCACGCTGTCCCGTGCTGAAAGCGCCGATGGAATCGTGAGCGTGGCGCCGCCGGAGACGTTGAAATCTGCCCCATCGATTTGGTAGAGCGAGCTAACATCGACGGAACCGCCTGTGCCAAGCGTGATGCGGCCTTCCTTGAGTGTTTCAAGGTTCGACAGATCGACAAACGCGTTTTCGATATCGAATTGAATCCGATCGCCGAACTTGAGCGCATCAAAATTTCGGTCGACGTCGCGGACCGTGAGGATGCTCT
>JBCBLJ010000593.1:0-5389 GCA_038520195.1 Planctomycetota bacterium | reverse complement strand
CGCCGGGGAGTGGATGACCACTTTCGGGATCCTCGAAGTGGCATTGGTCGCCAGCGACGAAGATTCGGTCGTGCGACTCAATCGAGAGGTCTTGCCGCACCAGCACGCGGCCCTGTTGATCGCATTCGAGTTGGCACTGCTTTCCCAGGTCCGATGCCTTCACGCCGGCGGCCCACAACACGGTGGCGGCTTGAATGCGTTCACCGGAAACATCAACACCCGACGTATCGACGTTGGTGACGCGCGAGCCGGTCCACGTCTGCACACCTAGCTGCTCCAGGTCTCGCATCGCACGACTGGCGAGCTTTTCCGAAAACATTGGCAAAACTCGCGGACCGGCTTCCACAAGAATCACGCGGGCTTGTTTTGAATCGATATTGCGAAAGTCTTTCGCGAGCGTGAATCGACTCATCTCGCCGATCGCGCCTGCAAGTTCGACACCCGTTGGTCCCGCACCGACGACCACGAAGGTCAATTGCTTTCGACGCTCGTTGGGGTCGTCCGCGAGTTCGGCTTTTTCGAAAGCTTCCAAAACACGGCGTCGAATCTCGGTCGCTTGTTCGATCGTTTTGAGGCCAGGGGCGAATTGCTCCCAATGGTCGTTCCCGAAATAGCTGTGCAACGCACCGCAAGCCAACAGCAAATAGTCGAACGGATAGTCACCGACCGTCGTGCGAACGCAATCGTTTTCGGTGTCGACACTTTGGACCTCGCCGCAAACAACATGCACGTTCTTGCCTGAAAGAATGGCACGGATCGGCGCCGCGATGTCCGCCGGGCTCAGGCCCGCCATGGCGACCTGGTAGAGCAACGGCTGGAAAAGATGGTGATTGCGTCGGTCGATCAGCGTGACTTCGATTCCACGTTGCCGCGAGAGCGCCTTGGCGGCATTGAGACCCGCAAACCCTCCCCCGACAATCACAACCCGCTTGGTGTCCGACATCGCGTCTCTCTGGCGTTTGAAACCCACGACCATCACAAGTCTATCCCCGAGGGCGATTCGAATCGAGGCGAGACACGCCGCATTTGGCAAGCAATCTCAGCGTTTTATGAAGCAATCGCATGGCACGCGAGATCGCTGCGCGGTTGAATAACCGGCCCACTCATTCGGACACTCTCGGAACGAATCATGTTCACGCGATTTACCTGCCTCACGTTGCTGGCTGTCAGTTCCGTCTGTCTCCCAGAAGGCGGTTCTCTTTGCTATTCCGCTGAACGGCCCAACATCGTTCTGGTCATGGTTGATGACATGGGTTTCTCGGATCTCGGCTGCTATGGCGGCGAGATCGACACGCCGCATCTCGACCGGCTCGCCGCGGGCGGCGTTCGCTTCGATCAGTTCTACAACAGCGGACGATGCTGCCCGACACGAGCGACGCTGTTGACGGGACTGCATCCTCATCAGACTGGTATCGGACACATGACGCTGACACCGACCGGGAAGCCCCGACCGAATGTCCCGGCGAACTATCAAGGCTTCCTCAATCGAAAGTGTGTCACCATCGCCGAGGTTCTCGGCCGCAGCGGATACAAGACGCTCATGGCTGGCAAGTGGCACCTCGGAATGCACGAAACATCGGTGACGCCACTTGCTCGAGGCTTTGATCGGTTCTACGGAAGTCTCGCTGGCGCGACGCGGTTCTTTTTTCCCGAGCATCCTCGCGGGATGACAAGCGGCATTGCTCCGGTCGATTCGCCCGAAAGCACCACGCAGGAGGCCTTCTACACAACGGACGCGTTTACCGACTACGCGATTCGGTTTATTCAGGAGCATCAGTCCACCGGAACGGAGTCACCGTTTTTTCTCTACCTGGCTTACACCGCGCCGCACTGGCCGCTTCAAGCCTTCGAAGATGACATCGCCAAGTACCGTGGGAAGTATCGCTCGGGCTGGCAAGAGCTGCGCGAACGTCGTTATCAGAAGCAGATCGAATTGGGATTGATCGATCCCAGTTGGGAGCTCTCGCCGCCGAGCGAGTCAATTCCATCGTGGGAGTCGCTGTCGGCCGAAAAGCAGGAGGAGATGGACCTCAAGATGGCCGTGTACGCTGCCATGATCGATCGCGTCGATCAAAACGTCGGCAAGCTGATCGACGGATTCAGTAAGCGTGAACTCCTTGATGAGACGCTGATCCTGTTCCTCTCGGACAACGGCGCCTGTCAAGAGGGAGGCATGTTCGGTCGCGGCGAATTCAAGGACGTCGAACGGCGAAATCGAGAGGCCGCGAACTCGTACGGTGAAGCCTGGGCAAACGCTAGCAGCACACCCTTTCGACTCTACAAGCACTTCGCGCACGAAGGCGGCGCGGCCACGCCATTTTTCATGCACTGGCCCGCGCGGATCAAACCGCGACCTGAGTGGTACCGTGAACCGGCGCAGCTAATCGACATTCTGCCGACGTTGATCGATGTTGCCGGTGCCGATTACCCGAGTCGATTCGAGGGGAACGAAGTCACGCCGCTCGACGGCATTTCCCTTCGCCCGGCATTCGATGGTCAACCACTTGATCGCGAGTCACCGATCTTTGTCGAACACGAAAACAATGCCTTCGTCCGCGACGGTCCGTGGAAACTGGTTGGACGAGGAGTCGCGACCACGCGCGGCACCGACCCGACCAAATGGGAGCTCTACGACATGCGAAATGACCGAACCGAGACCAATGACCTCGTCCACACAAACGCCACTCTGGCGCTCCGGATGGCCGGCAAATGGGAAGCTTGGGCGGAGCGAGTCGGTGTTTATCCCAAGCCCACGAAGAAACGGAAAAAGTAGGCTCCGCGGGGATGATGCAGTTGACGTTTTTGGGGCTGAGTGACGCTTAATTCAGCAGCGCGGCCACGGGGGTCGATTTTGCACAGACACAGCGGTTGCGTCCCTGTCGCTTCGCTTCATAGAGATTCGCGTCGGCTTGATTGAACAGGCTTTCGATCTTGTCCAGCATGCCATGTTCGACCCAGCAGGCACCGAAGCTTGCGGTCACCCTCAGTCTCGCGCCGTCGTATTCGACTTGAAGCGCCTCGACGGCCGAACGCAGCCGCTCACAGACCCGTTCGGTCGCCTCATAGTCGCAGTCGGCAACCACCACCGCAAACTCTTCGCCGCCAAAGCGGTAGACGGTATCGTACTGGCGGCTATGGGAATCGAGACAGGACGCGACCTCTTTCAAGACGTTGTCGCCGGCGGTGTGGCCGTATTCGTCGTTGAACGCTTTGAAGTTATCGATGTCGGCGACGATCATTCCGAACGACCGTCCGTGACGACGATGCAGGTCCAGGATTCCTTCGACTTCCAGGTCGTATGCGGATCGATTCTTGAGCCGTGTCAGGCTATCGACCATCGCCATCGCACGAAGCTCTTCCTGCTGTTGGGTCATCTCGGCGACCTTGCGTTCCAGGCCGAGAGAGATCTCCATGATCGATTCACGCGCTCTGTTTTCGAGTTCCTTAATGGACTCGAACTGGATGGTTTCGAAATCGAATAGGTTTTCGTAACCCCGCCACTCTTCGAGCATCAGATCGAAGAGGTCGTCAAATTTTTCGTTGTCCATGCCAAGTAATGCTTCAGCCGTTTTTCTCGCTTCACTGATTTTTCGGACATCAGGTTTTTGGCTCATCAGCAAGCCGCCGATCTCTTGGCCGACGTAGTAGACCTCCGTTTCGGCGCTGAGGTTACAGGGATCGAAGTTTCTCAGGACTTCGATCATTTCATCGGGGAAATGCCATTTCTCAAGCAGGCTCCCCCCGATCTCATAACGACTCGCGCCAGCGATCTCACGCTCGACGTCGGTGGTGAGTGATTCAAGGATCCCATTCTCACCAAAACGAGCGTCGATCTCTTCGGCGAACACGCTTCCGATGCCGACCAAACCAATATTGAAGACGAGTCCCAGCAAGAAGACCTCCTCCGGATTGCGGTCGAGATGTTTTGCGAGTTGCTTCGCGGCGATGGCTTCGGCGAGTGAGTTGCGCCAAAAGTCTTCGTAAGGAAAGCCGTTGCCGCCGCGCGTGTCCATCAACGAAAATGAGAGCGACAGGAGTCGTACGGTGCGCATCCCGAGCACCGTCACTGCCTGTTGCAGGCTGCTCGTTTCTCGTTTCGTTGCGACGATCGGCGAGTTGCAATAATCAATGAGTTTCGCCGACAGTTTCGGATCGGCGCTGAGGACTTTCGTGATTTCATCCATTCGCGAATCGGGGCGTGCCACCAACTCAAGAAGTCGAGCGGCAACGGTCGGGGGCGAGGGGATGTTGTCGTTTTCGACAATCTGCTGAATGGTCGGTTTCATGGCACAAGCATCAAAAGCGGACTTCAGGATGATTGAAAAGTCCGTGGGGGCAGTTCATCAGGTGATGTGCCTGCGTCGCGGATTGAGGCGGCACCCTGACAGGTAACCGTAGGTCCGCTAAGGGTGCTTGAGGGTGAGCTGAGCGGCAATGAATGAAAACAGTCGCTTGCCGAAACGAGGTCTCGAAACAAGGCATCACAGCGACGAAACTCACCGTCAGACGGGTCGCAGCGGCGGGTCATTCCTCATGGACGTGCCGCAAGTGGTGCGCGATCGAAAGACTCGGTGGGCCCGAGCACTGGTTCGCTCAACATCGTGCAGGGAACGACGTGCAGGGAACGCTGTGCTAGCCGGTTGCGAGTCGGCATCACCCGCCAAATACCAACTCGCCGCTTGAATACGAAGTCCCAAAGTTCTCCGCGAGCGTGGCGACTTGACGGAGACCGGACAGCAGAAACGCTTCGCTCAATGGCGAGAGCGGATGGATGAAGGCCGCCCAGAGGTAATCATCGGTCAACGCGTAGCGAGCATCCAACGCGCGGTCAAAGTTGGACTTCAAGAGCAGCATCGCAAGGTCGATTTCGATCTCAGCGGCGTCGATGACCGGCGTGATGATCCGCATGCGGTCATGAGACTCATCGGTAATGATGGTCAAATTGCGTTCCATGAAGTCGACGTGCCAGAACCCGTCGCTGCCTTCGACCACTTTGGTGTGAGCGTTAAGAAGGCGGCCAAGCACCTGGTTGTTCATCGAGGCCGGGGCGATCATCGTTCATTCCAAATGCAACGTCTCGAGGCGGGTCTACCGGAGGATCGTACCAGACTCCGATATGAGGTAGGTGCTCGATTGCCCGCCCGTCGCCGCTCAGACCGCGCGGACCACGACTCGGGTGCCCTGTTTTCCGACGACTTTTACCTCGCAGCCGCTATCGACGAAGTCTCCTTCGGTGACAACATCGACTTGGAATTCGTCCAGGTTCATCTTGCCACCGGGACGCAGTGGCCCCGCCGCGGTCCCGATGTCGCCAATGGAAACACGTTGCCATCCGGGCAGCAATTCTTCGGCGTCCGCGGAGACCGGACCGGTAGCACTGGCTTCAGTG
>JBCBLJ010000785.1:0-3930 GCA_038520195.1 Planctomycetota bacterium | reverse complement strand
TGATTGGAGGACACTTCAGTGGATGTCGAATCGAACGTGGTCGTGCCCGTGCTCGAGAATGCACCGGTGAACTGTTCACTCGAGGACATCACCGTTTCGAAGGTGTTTCTAACACTCTCGATTTCAACGGTCAACGATTGATTGGTGTCGGTCTGATCGACGGTGACACTTCGGTCCGTGGTCACGGTGGCGTTGAAATCGAGAGTGTTCGAAACACCTTCGAAACGGTGATGTCCTCGAGTGAACAGTTCACCGGTGCATTCTCGAGCACGGGCACGACCACGTTCGATTCGACATCCACTGAAGTGTCCTCCAATCAAGGACACAGTGTGACCGTCACGATCGAGTCGATGGGCCAGTCGAGTTCCGGTGCCAGCGGAAATTTCATCACCGGTGTTCGGTCCAGCAACGATTCCGGCACCTCCGAAACCACGATGACTTCCAACAGTAGCGTGCAAACGGAGGCGATCAGCGAGTCCACCGAATTCGAAACCGAATACGCCTCTTCAACGCTCGCCAACTCGATCACCGGCGTCTTCAGCACAACAACATCCGACACGACAACGTCGGTCGTTGCAAGCTCGCTGACTAACCAGACGCTTTCCGCCACAGCGAATGCGACAACCACAGCTGCCACGGATTCGACCACCAGCGGCAACTCCATTACCGGCGGCTACACACTGGATTCAACGTCATCCATTGATGAAGCGGGGACTCAGCAGGACTTGAACCAGGTCTGGGTCATCAACGCGACCCGCTCTCTTGATTCGGACATCGAAACCACCGAAAGCGGTAACAGCATTGACGGCACGTATTCGTCGACGGTGACGACCATGTCGACCACCGCGATGAGCGAGTCGAATCTGATCGATCCGAGCACCACCAACTCGACGACTGAAACGACCGTCACGACCGTCGAGACCACTGGCGACCACATCACCGGCAATTATGTGTCGATGTCTTCCACCGACTCGGCATCGACGTTCAACGAAACTTACGCCTACCTCGGGCTGACCGCATCCACCACTTCGAGCACCGCGTCGATGTCAAACACGACGGTGACCGGCAACGAGATCGAGGGTTCGAGCGTCTCCTCCACGAGCGGCGCGTCTTCGAGTGCGGGAACCAGTACCGAAAGCAATTTGGGCGTCACCGTGGAGACCACGTTCACGGCATCTTCGACGACGAACACGGAGACGACGGCGAACGAGATTACCGGAATCTCCAATTCGCTCGTGACCTCCACCACCAACAGTTCCGACTCCGAAACGAGTACCAACCAAACGCTTCGTTTGGTTACCAGCAGCAGCAACGACACCGACACCACGACGACGTGGAGCGGGAACAGCGTGACGGGTGAGTACACCCAGTCCGTCGCTTCTGAGTTTGTGCTTTCTGGAACCGAAACGGTCACCAACCAAACCCTGACGAGCGTGATCACCACGAATTCGACAGGGGACACGGACGCGACGACCACCGGTAACTCCTACACCGCAATCAGCGCGACCAGCTCGACGGGCGACGACGCAACAACACGGACACAAACGGATACAAATCAGACCCAAACCGTGACCCTGGTGGAGTCGTCGTCATCGACGCTGACGACGACTTCGACCGACAACGCGATCACGGGTGTCTCTGATTCGGAGAGCCGATTCGAAGAAGAGCTTGACGCGACCGAGACACGCGTTAATCAAACCGTCACCGAAACCATCGTGCGGGATGAGAGCTCCGTCACAACGACGATGCATTCGGCGAATTCGATCGTGGGCGATTACGCGACCGAAACCGTGGTGACCGCGAATGCCGCCGTGACCGGAAACCTGACCAATCAAACGCTCACGGTCACGACCGCCCAAACCGAGACGGAGGCGACCACGGTCAATGAGACCGGTAATTCACGATTCGAGACCTACGATACGGTGACCTCTTCCACCACCACGATCGCGGTCACGACCCAGGATTCGACCAACCAAACCTTGACCGGCACCGCCACTTCGACATCCACTACCACTACCGAGATCGCGCGCGCCGGCAATCGCACGAGTGGAGCCTACACCGAAGGAATTGCGCAGACCATCGCGACAACAGGAACGGCGACACAGACGAATCAAACCCAAACGTCCACGACCGAAACCGACGACGCCGTCGAAAGAACAAGCACGCAAACCGGCAACGACATCACGGGGCTGTACACCATCGAATCGGCCACGACGTCAACCTTCGCCCACAACCTTGCCGAAACGAATACGGGGCGTGACGTTTCCGGTACAAACACCGTCAGTTCGACGGAAACCGTGACCGGAAGCGGAAACCGAGTGACGGGCGACGGTACGAGCACCATCGTGGTCAGCGGGACGGGGACGACCGACCAGACAGGCACCATCGGTGATCGCTCTTTCACCGTTTCCGAAACAACGGTGATGTCGAGCGAAACCGCTTTGACGAGCAATGACATTACCACCGCGGCGACCAGTTCCGTTGTCTCTTCGGATCGGTATGAGTACACCAAGGACACCGTGTACGCCGATGGCACCGACCAAAAGTCGGAAGTTCACGTCACCGATTCGGCGACTTCGACGACCAGCAACGCGATCACAGGTGCCTATTCGACAACGATTGCAACGACCGAGACGACGACGCTGACCGAGAGTGGGACCCGGCAAGAGACCTATTCGGCCGCGTCTTCACTTGAGCAAACCGTCGATTCAACGAACGACGGAAACTCGGTTGTCGGTACCTTCGATACGTCGACGACGATTCAGCTGACATCCGCGATCGACCGATCTTTGACGGATGCGGTCGGAACGACTCTGACTATCTCGGAGGCGGCCACCGACGTGTCGACAAGCCAAAGAACGGGCAACGAGATCGTGGGTGACTACACCAGTTCCAGCTCCATCGACTCGTCGGTCACCACCACGCAAACGGTCGTGACGACCGACGGCCTGGACAATCAAACGGCGGTCAACTCGGTCGATCTCGTGTCTTCCTCGACCGGAAGCGGCAATTCGATCACCGGTGTGAAATCGACCTCTGCCATGGCGACGGAAACCGTGACGCTGACCCAAGTCGGAACGGTACGCGGAGCCTCCGTCGATTTCGATTCGACGTCGGTCGATGTCTCCGAGACCGATACGGCGGGCAACGATGTGACCGGAGTCTTTCAGCAAACACGTACCGGTACGGACGACTACTCGTTCACTCAAGTGGTCGCTCGGGGACCCGGAGAGAGTTACACGCTCGATGGCGACGGAACTCGAACGTACGCGCAGACCATCGATGTCCAGACGCTGACGGGCGAGTCATCCAGCACCAAGACCGGAACGGATACCTACAACCTCACGCAAACGGGCACCGATTCCTCAGGCGTCTTTGAGGTCGACCTCTCCGGCGAAGACACCTTCACCGAAACCGAAGCGTTCAATTCGGAAACCGGTGTGTTCAATCGAGAAACCGATATCGAAGGTGAAGTCACCGGAACGCGGACCGTTGCCGCCACGACGACCGGCTTCACTGAGGCGGTGGATCAGGCGGTGACTCAAAGCGGGAACTACGTCGACGGCAACATCGACATGACCGTCACGGGTGATGGACGGTACGATGCGCTCGTCGATCACGCGGATACTTCGAATGCCGCGACCGGCTCGACCGGAAACCTCGACTACTCGCCCACGGGAGTGCCATTAGTGCTCGGCACTCCACCGAGTTTACCAACCGCCGGAGGCGCCGAAGCATTGGCCGCGATTGAGGCTGCGGCGCTCGCCTCCTACGCATTCGCTCCGACCAACACGCTTTCGGCGGCAGCGTTCCGTGGTGCCCAAGCGACGCTGATCAGCTCGATCACGCCAGGGAGTTCCGTCTCCGGAAGCGCGATGCAACAACAATACTGCTCGATCGCGTTCGAACCGGCGGTCGCGTATTGCTGTT
>JBCBLJ010000352.1:0-8153 GCA_038520195.1 Planctomycetota bacterium | reverse complement strand
TTTCGGAGCTGGCTTGCCATCCAAGCTAAACCCGGGACCCGCGGGGCCACCGATGACATGATTCGAGCTCCCGGAACGTTGCTGCGGCAGCAGACCCTGAACTCCGCCGCTGAACGGGACATGTGTCCCCGAGGATCGATTTCCAAAAACTGGAACGATGCCGTGCGGAAAACGAGGGCCAGAGTTGCCGGGCTGAACAGCCGGCTGAACGGCGGGCTGAACGGCGGGAGCCACGCGATTGCTTGGCAAGACGCCATTTCGAATGCCGCTCCAACCACTTTGGCCGCCCGAGTTCTGTGTTGCCTTCTGGATCACCTTGCCGAAATCAAACTGCGCCTCGGCCGTTGCGATCGGCACAATCGCTAGTACACCGACAAGGACGAGATACGGGGGTGGGTGAAGTCGTTTCAGGCTGTTCATGACTGGCTCCGCGGAGGTTTGCATTGGATTCAAGGAGACTGCAAAGAGCGAAATCGCTCTCCAAGAACCCGTAAGCAGAAGCACCTAACGCGGGGACAGACTTTTTCTGAGTTTTCCGGCGTGGCGAGACAAGGGAAGCCTCAACGGCCGGGAGGGAACCACGAAACAACCGAAAAACCGAAAGCAGGGGATGGCAAACGAGGCACGGACGACAAGTTTTCGAGGGAAGAAATCTCCCGCTCGCCCAACATCACGCGAAGCCACCAGCGGAGCGGAGTTTTGCGAGCGCGCGGACATGGCGTTTCTTCGCCGCTTCGTGCGAGATCCCGAGAACGATCGCGACCTCGGGTCCAGAAAGTTGCTCGAAGTGCCAAAGCGCAAGGATCTCTCGGTCTGCTTCTGGCAACGCGTCGAGCGCGGCTTGAAGTTTTTCCTCGGTCTCCTTCTGCGAGACGATTCGAGACGGCGTCGGGTGTCCCGCAGAAAGTTCGATCGCGATGCAGCCCGAATTCGCGGGCGGAACATCCTGCAAGTCGCGTTCTCGTCGAATGTCTCGCCGCTGCGCGTTAAGGTGTCTTCGATGGGCTTGCGTCAGGCTTTGCAGAAGCAACTTTCGGAGCCACAAGAAGACCGGCATCGGCTTCGTTTCCAAGAAGCGTTCCAGCCCGTTGATCGCCTGGACAAAGACTTCTTGCACGATATCGCAAGCATCAATGCGTCCCTTCAGCGCCGGATGAAGTCGTAGCTGCACGATCCGCTCGAGCTTTGCGGAGTACTGCTGAAAAAAGTTCGTGAGAATCGACGCATCATTCGCTTGACTCAGAGCCAGCAATTGATCGGTTGCATCGTCGTTGACTGTTGGCGAAACCATTTGCATCACTCCTTTGGGATCCACCAGGCACGAACCAACTCGCCGTGGCGTTCATTTCCAGAGCGATCCTCGATCCGGGATTCCGTTTCTGCTTGATCCATCCCAAAATCAAATAACAACTGGCACTCGTCGTGATTGGAAAGGTTGTCCGGCGGAATGAAATCCGAGGTGTATAGTGCCGCGCTCGAGACACGGAGCGATTTCAGCAGACCCTCGCCCTTTGGCAACATCTCATTGCCGTAGACCGAGTCACCGATGAAGAAAGGTGATCCAATCGGCGGCTGATCTGGCGGTGTGTTGTCCGAAAGCTTTCGCTTTCGTTTATCGATAAGACGGCCATCGATGAAGTGGTACTCCGTTTCGCCGTCATTGCAAATTGCGATGTGTGCCCATTGGTGAGGCTGAGTCAATCGCGGTGCCGGAAGACGAATCCCCGCTCGCATCTGGCCGCCCGCTGCGATGCGATCTTGGTACCTTCGCGAGGGGACGGCGCGAAGCTGGCAAGCGACGGGCGATTCATGTTCCGAAAGCGATTGACTCCAGCGTTGCACCCAGGCTTCTATGGTGTACTGCGAGAACTGATGAAACGGAATGTTCGGGGCGACGACATGTGCGTCGCCATTGAGAAAGAGGCACGGTTCGGCGCTCAACATTCGTTTCGCGTTGAGGTAGTCTTGCAACGTTTCATCGCTGGGTCGAACGTCCGCCGCGATGCGGCCCCGCACGGAAAGGTACCAGGGGTCGAGCGGTGATTGTTCGATCGCCTTGTCGATCGATTCCTTTGCCCTTTCCTCCGCTCGAAGACGGCGTTTTCGATTGGTGAGTTGGTCAGGGTAACGGAGTGTCGACCAAACGCTGACGTTGTTGTCGAATCGATTTGCGGCAAGCTTTCGACCGTCGGGACTGAATTGCACGCAGCCATCGAAGGGGTAGTCGTGCGGTCTCGGTCCACCCGACAGTTTGAGGACCTCCTCACCGAGAAGGTTCCATACGGTGACTTCGTCACGATTGGCACCCGCGAGTCGGTTGCCGTCGGGGTGCCAATGCAATTGCTCGATGTTGGCGGGCGCGTCAATCGCGGCGGATCGCACCCAGGTTTGAAGTTCTTCGTCCTCATCCGCTTCGAAGATGCCACCCTGCCCATCGGCGGTAACAAATGCGAAACGTGTCGCATCTCGATTGAAAGTAATCGCGGTCACGCCGGTTCGTTCGATCGGAAACATCGGATCGAATTTCAGTTCGAGATCCATCCATTGAGCTTCAAAGCTTGCCAACTCAATTGAACCGATCGAATGGCTGAACCCCCCGGGCTGACGGATTCGAGTTCCGACCAACATGCGGTTCCCGTTGGAATCCAGTGCCAGCTCAAGACATTCGCGGTCGAACTGTTTCCGATGCACGAGTTCCAGTGTTCGCGATGCCGGTTCCAGCTTCCAAACAGAGACGTCTGACGTTGTACCCTCTACTGTTGCCATGCAACTCGCGGCCAGCACGGTTCCGTCCCCACTGACAGACACGCACTTCGGGGAATCGTTCAAAGGCTCGGTTCGCAGGATTTGATCGCCGGTCTCGACGTCATAGATCGCGATCGACTTGTCTGTTTGAACGACAGCCAGGTAGTTCCCCGCGCCGTCAAAGCAAGCTTCACGTTGCGATCGGACTTGCTCGATCCCGTCGATCCAGTGGAGTTTGAGCAATCGGCCGCTCTCGGCCTCATAAACCTCGATACGTTTTTCTTGATACGCCGCGATTCCCGATCCGTCCCAACGAAATGCGATGGCTTCGGTTGTCGGTGTTGTCGAGAGTGTCGTGGGAGTATTGCAACGCACGTATTCCGGCCGCGCGTCGGGGCGCCAAATTCGTACTTGGCCGCTCCAATCGCCGGAGACCAACCACTCGCCGTTGTGACTGATCGCAAGACTTTGAATTCTCTCGGGGTGTCCGTGCAGGACGCGGACCGGCGTGTCTTGATTGAAATCCCAAATGCAAATGCTGCCGTCCGTCGACCCGGTCGCAATGATTCCGCGACGCTCGTGAACCGAACAGACAGGTTGGAAGTACGCCTTCTGATTGATCAAGTGATTCGCGCCGCCTCGCAAACGTCGCTGGAGCTGACCACCCTCGGAATACTGCACGAGGTCGCCTTCGAAGCAATCAAAGATCACACCCAACTTTGGCGAGTAGAATCCCGAACACGGAATGGTCTCCACGGCGTCGCTGATTTCGCCGCTCGCGACATCCAGCCGAATGCGTCGCGCTTTGACCGGATACGACCGCTCCGATGATTCGTCCCTTCCGTAGTACTCAATGGCTTCGATCGTCGTGCTATCTTCGGTGTCCGCGAGTTCTGTCAACGTGACGTAGGGGACGCTCCAAACTTGTTTGCCGGTCGCCGGTTCCCACGCGGCCGTACGGGAATGCTGGATGCGGTTTCGATTCCAAACGGTTCCAAGAATCAACCGATCGTCAAGCGAAAAACGCAAACGGTAAACCCGCTGTTCGTCGGGCATTTCAAGCTTCGCGACGACGGTCTTGGACTGGAGATCCCAGACCTGCACGAATCCGCCCCACCCCGTCTCGAAATGGTTTCGCGCGATCGCTTCCGACACCGCAGCCAATCGATTGTCGTGGCTGATCGCGATGTCATATCCGGAATGTTCGATCGGCAGCTCACACAGCATTTCCGCGGTACGCGTGTCCCAAAACGTCGCTCGCCCCTTGGGTGAGACTCCTTTCGGATGAACGAAAGCCGGTCGACCCGACGCGACCGCGATCATGGAATCATCGGCGCTGAACGTGAGGTCCCAGATCCATTCAGCCTGCGGTGCCGGGACATCGAAGGCCGCAACATGCTGGTGCACGAGTGCTTGAAGGTATCCCCATTCCCAGCCGCGTCGGTCGGTCTGTCCCGGCGTCGGGATCAAGTCCTGCAATAGCTTGCCCGCCGTTTGCGCGTCGGTTTGACTCAACATCCGCGCGCGATCCACCGCGCCCCGGTAGAGCGCCGATTCGGCAAGCTCCAGCCGTTCTTCGGCAAGCACTTGGTTCTTGCCGGCGATGCGCTGCGCGGACCTCGCGACGGTTGTTTTGACCTGTGCGTCGACCAGCGCTTTCTCCGCCCGCAACCAACTCCACGCGACCAACCCAAATGAAACCAGAAAGACCGTCGCCAGCGCGGCGGTGAGCCCAGAAACCAGTGGCCGACGACGAATCCACTTGTGCAGCCGCTCAAGACTTGTAATCGCCCGCGCTTGAATCGGTTCGCCGGCGAGGAACCGTTGCAGGTCACGCTCCAGTTCGGTCGGCGAAGCGTACCGTTTCGCGGGTTCCTTCTCGATCGATTTGAGGACGATCGTCTCCAGGTCTTTCGGCACGTTCGGATTGATCTTGCGCGGTGGGACCGGGTCCTGGTCCGCGATCGCTCGAACCAGCTGGCTGCGATGCAGATCCTTGAACGCGGGTTGCAGAGCGAGCAACTCGTAGAGCGTCAAACCCAAGCTGTAGACATCGCTCCGAGGCTCCGGTTTTCCCGCGCACTGCTCGGGCGACATGTAGCGCAGTGTCCCGATCAACTCTCCATCGCGCGTGAGATCGTCTTCTTCGGTCGACTTTGCCAGTCCGAAGTCCATGACCCAAACGATGCCCGCTTGATCCAACATCAAATTCGATGGCTTGATGTCCCGATGAAGCGTTCCTTGCGCGTGTGCATAGGCCAACGCATTGGCAACTTGCAAACCGATCTTGGCGACGCTTTCCCAATACTTACCGATCGAGCTGGAGCTACTGGAGGAGGCTGACGACGCCATCACACCCGGTAGGTTGACTTCGTGGGGTCGATCCATCTCGGGAACAAGCGAGAGTTGTTCATCGGCGGCGGACTCACGCTCCGGTGTTTCACAACCCGAATCCTCGGATGCCGAATTCAACGACGATCGGCCAAAAAGTGATCGTGCGACCTCCGATGCCTCCGACGGCGAATGCAATTCAGCCGAACGGGCGCTGAGCCTTGTCGTTGCGGTAGGGGAAGACTGCCAGAGCTTGCGGAGTTCGCGGATGACTTCGTCGAGCGAGGCGCCACGGATGAACTGCATGGCGTAAAACAAACGGCCGTCCTCTTCGCCGACGGCGAACACGGGCACGATGTTTGTGTGGTGCAACATCGCCGCCGCACGAGACTCACGCCGAAACCGTTCGCTGTTTCGCGGACTCATCTGTACCGTGGCCGGGCAGACTTTCAGCGCAACGTGTCGCCCCAAAGACTCCTGAAGCGCCTCATAAACAACTCCCATTCCGCCGCGACCGATGACGCGTCGGATTTTAAAGTCACCGAGCCGATCCAAATCGGCGTCATGGCCCCGCGCTTCGCCCTGCCCGCTCGGCGCGTTGTCTTCCATCAGCAACATCATCGGAAAGACGTCCTCGATCTGCCGAGCGAGGTCGGGGTAGCGTCGCTTGTACTCCTCGATGTCCGGGGCTTCGCCCGCGCGATGGCGTTCGAGGTACTCGTTGGCCAGTTCAACGATCGGGTCCGTCGAGGAATCGCTTTCACCCACCGGAGACATGACGGGGCGTGGCCCCGAGACGGAGCTTGCGCTGGCATCGACCCGAATCTCGCTCGACGGAAGGGCGTTTCCGCCGTCTGCCCTGTCCCGACTCATTCCGACACCAGTTTGCGAAGTCGTGCGAGCGCACGGATGTGACGCGACCCGGCCGCTTTCTCCGAGATCTTCAAGACATTTGCGGTCTCTTTCTGCGAGAGCTGCTCGAAGTGACGCAACGAGAGAACCTCGCGATCCATGGGATCCATTTTTCCCAACGCCTGTTCCAGGCGGACACGCACTTCGGCCCGAACGGCGGCCTGGCTTGCCGTCGTTAACTGACCGACCAATTGTGCCGCGAGTGCGGCTGACGTGGCGGCGGAAACCAGCGGTGCGTGAATGGAAACCTCGCGTCCGGCGTCTCGAGCCTTGGTGCCGAGGTGACGACGATGCGCTTGCGCTAGCTTTTGCAACGCGAGAAATCGAAGCCAAACGAAAAAAGGAACCTCCTGAGAACCCAGGTACTCCTCGGCGCGCTCGTGAGCCTCGAGCTGTGTTTCTTGAATCACATCCGACGCATCGACGCGACCACGAACACGAGGGTCCAGCCGAATCTCAACGAGTCGACGCAGCCGGTCGCGATGTTGCTGTAACGAGTCTTGGAAGGTCGAGCGGTCCAACGTGCTTTGATCGACAGTCGCCGTAACTTTCTGAAAACCAGCCACAAAAGTACCTCCGTAGAGAGTACTGCCAACGCCGCTGGGCCGGATGCCGCCTTTTTTGAACTTACTTCGAAATCATTTTGGTGTTTCGAAACGACTTCTGACGCGACGCCTATTCTTCCGATGCATCGCTGCGTTGCCGATTGCGGGGCCCGCCGGGCGCACCCTCCTCGCCAAATCGATTCTTGAAGCCGCCGCCGGCCCCGCCACCTGCCCGGCCTCGAGGCCCGCGACTCTCTTCGCCATCATTTCCAAAGCGTCCACGGCCGGGTGGTTCGGGCGGCGGCGGTAACGTCGAAAGTTCGTCGGCGTCGAGCAAGCCATCTTCGTCGTAGTCCGCTTGCATGAGTCTCGCCCGTTCGCGTTCGGGGATCTCATCCGCGCTCAGCTTTTGATCGCCATCCTCATCAAAGAGCCGAAGCAATCGAGCACCAGAAGACTTGAAAAAGCCGCGCGGCCGCGCCGTGGTCGAATCCGATTCCACCGGATCGGGTTCGGTGCTTGAATCGGTGCCGCTTCCAGCATCCGCTGTCGCCGAAGCGGTTTCGGTTTCTTGGACACCACTGGGTGAAGCAGAATCGTCGTTGTCTCCGGTGAACGCGAGCGTCGAAATCCCGATGACCAACCCCAGTAGCAAGCACCCGCCCGCAACGATCAACATCGGGGGCGCCTTGCGTGGGCGGTGCGCACCGGGCCCGCGAAAGGTCTGAACCTGATCGGTGTCGACCGTTGGCAGATTGTCAAACGGATTGCTGATCGGTGTCGTGGTGGCACTGCTGACCTCAGCGGCGACCGGCTGGGTGATCGCCGATGCAGCCACTTGTTTCGTCGGCGCGGATTGACCCTTCGTTTTCTCGGCACGCACGAACTTCGCCAGCGCCGCGGCGAAGTGCTTCATCGACTCGAAACGTTGCGACGTATCCTTCGAAATCGCACGTTCCGCGATCTCGCACAATTTCGGGTCAACGTTGGGCCGCAAGTCCATCAGCTTGCGTGGTTCTTCGGTCAGGATATGCGTTAGAAGCGTCAGCGTGCTGGCCGAATCTTTAAATGGCAGCGAGCCGCTGAGTGATTCAAACAGCACGACCCCCAAGGCGTATTGATCCGTCGCCGGTCCGATCGAATCACCTTTCAATTGCTCCGGAGGCATGTACGCCGGTGAACCAATCAACGTACCCTCCTGCGTCAGCCGGGACTCGTCATTGGACTCGCTCTGGCAAGCCAATCCAAAATCCATCACGATCGGCTCTTTGCGATGATCGATCATGATGTTGGCAGGTTTCAGATCGCGGTGCAGAATCCCATTCTGGTGCGCTTCAGCCATCGCCAGAGCCACTTTCTGGACGATTGTCGCAATCACCTTTTCCGGCGGCGAAGATCACTCATCCAAATCTGTGCCCGATCTACGATGTCTCTGAGATCGATGGCATCCACTGCATCGCGATGGCCTACATCAAAGGCCGGCCGTTGTCCGAGTACATCGATAAGGAAAAGCCGCCGCCGGAAAAGGTGATTGCGACAATCGTCCAGAAAGTGGCTCTGGCGATGGCTGAAGCGCACCAGAATGGGATTCTGCACCGCGATCTGAAACCTGCCAACATC
>JBCBLJ010000609.1:0-5245 GCA_038520195.1 Planctomycetota bacterium | reverse complement strand
TGCATGGAGTTGATACGTGCGGTCCGTTCGAACCACCAACCCGATGATTCCGTCGCCTTCGCTTACTGTTCATCTTGTGATCACTCTCCGAACTCCTCGCTCGATTTAGAAGAACTTTGAACGCTGAGACTCGCGAACGAAAGTCGATTTTCCGCTTCGCCTGTGGCTTCGAATTGGGCATCGGTCTGGTCGGCGCCGCGCTAGGATTCTTGCTCGGACCCAACGTCTGGATTTACTTGTTTCGAGGCGGACCATCGGTTTTCGAGATCGGTGCGGAAGTCGCCGTGGGCGTCCTCGCAGCGGTCCCTACCGTACTCGCGGTCTGGTTGCTGATGAAGCTGCCCTTGGAATCGGTCCAAGAACTAAAGCGTTTTGGGGAGCAACCGGCGATGCAGCGATTACTTCGCCTCGATCATGCGCGACTCCTGCTTCTGAGTCTCTGTTCGGGCGTTGGCGAGGAGATTGCGTTTCGCGGCTGGCTATTCCCATGGTTGCTTGAATTCTCAAAGAGCTTCACCGCTGGGGATCGGTTCCTGCACGCCGATCTCTTGCCGCTCTTTCTCGCCATCGCCGTCTCGTCGGTTATCTTTGGGGTGGTTCACCCGCACACGCGGCTCTACATGGTCGTCACTGCACTAATCGGGGTCTACTACGCCGGGCTGTTGGTTGTGAGCAATAGTCTGCTGATCCCAGTGTTTGCTCACGCCGCACACAACGCGGCGCAGTTCGTGATGGCCAAGAGAGAATCGGAACGGGAACGAAGCGAGTACACCGCCGAACACGACTGGGGTGTCGACTTTCTGTTCCAAGACGATGAAGACATGGAAGCCGATCATGACGACGACTCTCAGCCGATCGCTTGATCAAGGTCTTGACGGAGATCCTCGAACGCTTCGAGACCGACCGAGAGGCGGATGAGTCCGTCGGAGATTCCAAACCGCTCCCGGTCGACGGCATCGTAACTGGCGTGGGACATCGTGGCCGGTTGCTCAATCAACGATTCGACCGCGCCCAGGCTGACCGCCAGATGAAAGAGCGTTGTCGATTCACAGACCCGCGCGGTCTGCTGGACCGACGCGTCCAATTCGAACGTCACCATCGCCCCAAAGCCGCCCTGAAGCATCTGCGCCGCGAGTTCGTGTTGTGGATGGGAAGGCAAACCGGGGTATAGCACACGACGCACACGCGGATGACTTTCCAGCCACCGCGCGAGTTGCATCGCCGAGTCAGACTGTTCCTTGACTCGCAGCCCCAACGTCTTGAGTCCGCGGCTGACGAGAAAACAGCTCAGCGGATCCAGCACCGCGCCGGTCGCGTTCTGCACGAAATAGAGTCGATCGAGCAGTTCCGCATCGGCGACCGCGAGTGTTCCACCCAGGCAATCGCTGTGGCCGCCGAGGTACTTCGTTGCCGAATGCATCACGATGTCGATGCCGTGTTCCAACGGCCGAACCAACGCCGGCGTGCCAAACGTGTTGTCCACGCCGACCAAGATGCCGCGCGTTTTCGCGATTTCTGCGAGCTGCGGAAGGTCGAGAATCGAAAGCCGCGGGTTGCCGATGGTCTCGCCCCAAATCAGCCGTGTGCGATCGGTGATCGCGTTCTCAACGGCGGCGGGGTCGCTCAGGTCAACGAGCTTCACCGTGATCCCGGACCGGTTACAGATTTTATGCAATAGCCGATAAGCACCGCCGTACAGATCGCAACCGGCAATCACATGGTCACCGGACTCCAGCAGCATCGTCACGCAGTGGATCGCCGCCATGCCGCTGGCGAAGGCCAGTGACCCAACCCCGTTTTCGAGTGACGCGAGTGTTCGCTGGAGGTTCGTTCGCGTCGGGTTGCCGCTCCGCGAGTAATCGAACTGGCCCCACTCGCCAGCGCCCGGTTGGCGAAACGTGCTGGCGAGATGGATCGGCGGCACGACGGCACCGGTCGACGGTTCGATTTCGTTTCCAACATGAATCGCTCGCGTGCGGAAGTCACGCGAACGGAGATCGTCGTCGCTCATTGCGACAGTGCCTGATCCAGATCGGCGACGAGGTCATCGCCGTTTTCGATCCCGCAAGAGATGCGAATCATGTTGTCTTCGATACCGAACCGCGCGCGGTCTTCCGGTGTGCAGTGGTAATAGCTCATCACGAGCGGTTGCTCGATCAGAGACTCGACTCCGCCGAGACTGGCGGCGATCTTGGGGATCCTGGCCGCGTCGACGACCTGCGACGTTTCTTTCCAGTCCGCATCACGAAGGGTGAAGGTGATCAGGCTCCCAAAGCCTCGCATTTGGGCAGCCGCGATCTCATGCGTGGGGTGACTCTTCAGACCCGGATAGTAGACTCGCTCGACCCGCGGATGTGCCTCGAGGAACTCGGCGACTCGCTGGCCGTTTTCGTTATGTCGCTGCATGCGAAGCTCAAATGTTTTCATGCCGCGTTCAAGCAAGTACAGCGTGTGCGGAGTGCTAATGTTGCCGAGGATGCCGCGCATCTTTCGAACGGGCTCGAGTTGCTCGGTCGAACCACAAATCACGCCCGCGATCAAATCGTTGTGCCCGCCGAGGTACTTTGTCGCCGAGTGCAACACGTAATCCACGCCGAACTCGATGGGGCTCAAGTTGTAAGGAGTCGCCAAAGTCGCATCGATCAGCGTTTCGACTTCATTGGCCTTCCCGATCGCCGCGAATCGCTCGAGGTCGATGACCGATAGGTGTGGATTGGTCGGCGACTCACTCACAAGCATCTTGGTCTTGTCGTTGATCGCCGCTTCCATCGCATCGTAGTCACCGGTTTTGACTTGGCGGGTCACCACGCCGAAACGTGACAGATGCTTGGCGCAAAATTCGCGACTGCGGTGGTAACACTGATCAAAGAAAACGATCTCATCTCCCGACGACAACTTGGTCATCAAGAGGCCGACGATGGCCGCCATCCCGCTGCCATACACGATCGCTTCTTCGGCTTTCTCCAGCGCCGCGACTTTCGCTTCGACGCTGCGTTCGTTGGGGTTGCCATATCGAGCATATTCTTCCCGAAGTTCTTCGCCGTTGACGTAGCGAAGAAGATCATCGGTTGACTCGAAGGTGTACGTTGATGCGGTATAGACCGGCGTACTGATGCTGCCGGAGTCCTTTTGCCGCTTTTCACCCGCGTGGACGCATTGGGTCGCCAATTGAGCGGGTCGAGAGGTGCCATCTCCGGTCATTCGGGAGGACACGGTAGAGGAATTCGACCCCGAATCTCGCGAAACTTCCGCAGGGGGGGCGACATCGGATGAAGGTGACGCGTCACCTGAAGTGTGCTTTGTTTGCATGGCTCTTTAGCAGATAGGCTGCAAGTGGCCGTAAATCCCATGAAATGCACTACCATTGGTCTCCCAGTAATAATGCGACTGACCTTAGAGTAGCTGGATCGAGGCGAGTCGACAAGCGAAAACGGCCGCGAGTACACCGCCATCAAAGAGACTCCCTGGAACCAACGGTATGACTGGTCCATCTTCACATCGCGATTTCGTGTGGCCACGGCCGTTGGCGGCCACGCTGGGTTCCGTCTCCGTCGTCCTGTTGCTTTTTCTCCCGCCCACACTGTGCGCTCAAGAAACACCGGATACGCAGAGGGAGTCCGACTTGGCGGCGACCGTCGACGAACTGATCGATGCGCTCAACAGCAACCGTTTTCAAAAGCGCGAGAACGCGGCGGAAGAATTGGTCGAACTGGGACGCGGAGTGCTTCCAATTCTGCAAAAACGTCAGCGCCGTGGCCTCAAGCCTGAGCAGGCGACGCGGCTGAACATGATCATCTCGGCACTGGAGCAAAGCGGACTTGAAAGCCGGATCGAGGCCTTTCTCGACGGGCAACCCGCGGATTTGGATAATTGGGATTCATTCGAAAAGTGGTTTCAGGATTCACCGCGATCAAGAGAGCTTTTTGTTGAATTGCTCCGCAACTATCCGCGGATCGTCCTGAAGCTTGACGGTGACGCGATGCAGATTGATGACGCATTGCGCGCGACGATCGAACAGATGAGCCGCGAGCGGGTCGGTGGTGCCCGCGAGGTGACCCGCGCGGATCTATTGGCCCTGTTGTTGCCGGCCGCGTCGGCGGAATACCGGGCCGACGTGCTGGTCGAGATGTACCTGCTCAGTTGGTTTCATCGCAGTGTTGGTCGCGAACTGAGAAATGACCGACAGTGGGGCGAACCTTTCTTGAGGCTCGTCGCCGAGTGGATGCGAAAGACCAGCCTCGGCAATCGATCACGGGTGCTTCACCGCGCACTCGACTGGCAAATGGACTTGGCGAAGCCGCTTGCAATCCAAACACTGAATCAGAATCCCGATCCCGAATTGACCGCCCGCTGCCTGCAGTGCCTCGCCCGGCAGGGCGTCCCGAAAGACGCACTGATCGTGGCAAGGTACCTTGACGATGATCGGTCGCTGGTGACCGTGCGATCAATGTCGGGGAGCCTGCTTTCGATCGAGGTCGGTGACGTCGCGGCTGCTTCGATTGGCTTTCTCAAATCAGTCCCGGTCGTCGATCTCGGCTTCGCCGAACCCATCGAACATCCGACATTCGGAATCGTCTATGAGCAGATTCGATTCCCGACGGTTACCGACGTGACCGATCCGAAGACGTTGGAACAGCAACGTCAGGCCGTCCGAGATGCCGCCCGCGAAAGACTCGAGCCACGCAATTCCAAACCCACCAACTCAAAGCCCGACGAGTCGACGCCAGCTGGAAAGAGTTGACGCAATTTATTTGACGGTCCGGTAAGGGTTGAACAGCAGATAGTTCAGGTGGCGGTACAAGTCACTGTCGGTCAGCAATTCCGAGTGCTTACCCTCGCCCGCCAAATTCGGTCCGTTCAGCAGGATGACTCGGTCGGCTGAACGAAGCGTTTGAAGTCGCTTGGGAAGCATGACCACCAGCGAGCCCTGTCCGACCAGCTTTTGAATCGCTGCCAAACATGGATCGTCCGCCAGGTGAGCGCTCGGGGCGGGAGGTTCGCCCACCAACAAGATCGGCGGACGATGCAGAAGCGCGCGGGCAATACCGATCGCGTATGTCGCTTCGACTGACAACGAATTCTGCGCGGCCGACGCGTACGTTCCCAGGCCTTCGGGCAGTCGCTGGATTTGCTCATAAACGTCGACCTCTCGCAGCACATCGACGATATCGGGGCTGCTGAGCGAGGAATCGCTGCCGACCAAGTTCTCTTCGATCGTTCCATCCCAAAGCGGACCCGACGGCTC
>JBCBLJ010001041.1:0-2384 GCA_038520195.1 Planctomycetota bacterium | reverse complement strand
TGGTTCCTGACACCGTTTCCATAGCCAACCCTAACGTCAAGCTGTAACGGACCACTAATGCCGCGGTAATCAACGGATGTTGCTTGGAAGTGTCAATCTGCTTCGCGCTCCCTCGAGGGAGAGTCGAGCGCAGCGAACAGCGGGTGATCGAGTCAACGGACAAACATCGACGCGACCAAGACGCGATCCGCCCCGGCCGCGAGCACTCGTTCCAGATCCGCCGATGTCCGGATACCACCGCCGGTGATCAGCGGAATCGACGGTAAGTGCGGGTGGAGCCTTGTGCAAAGCGACTCGGCGCGATCCGGCGACGCCGTCCCGACGGAACCGACGTCGAGCGCGATGATCGAATCAATCGATGAATCAAGGCACGCCGAAATCCAATCGTTCTCCGATGTCGATTCGCTGATCCAATGTCCGTTGCGGTAGTCGAAGCAGACTGACAACGAGGCCTCCGTGATTTCACGCTGCACTCGTTCGATAATTTCCGTTGAATCCGCCGACTCTGTGGCCAACACGACTTTGATGGGAGACTGCTTCGCCATCGTCGCGATTTGCGCCAACTCATCGGCGGACTCTCGCCCTGTCAGTCCAAGGTCGACAAGCGGCGGTTCCGTCCACCGGAATTTGCCAAGCAATTCACCGACTAAGTCCAGTTGCCGAGGACGACCGCAGAGACCATCGAGATCAGCGATGTAAAGAGACGACAGTGAGGATCGGTGGTAGGCGCGGGCAAGCAGCGAAGGGTTTCCGGCAACCGACTCCTGAGTTCCATCGAGTGAGTGAAACGTCTCGACGGGGCGATACCGATCACGCTCCCCCTGAATGGCTCGTACTGCGGAGCCTTGCTTCAAGTCCACCACTCCGATCAGTCGATCAAGTCGCGTGTCCATCTGTTTGAGATGCCACTCAATGGAGTGCTGATCTTACTCGAAGTCTTTGCGAAACTACCGACTCGAGTCGGCAGTTTCGTGAAGCGCCTTAGTACGAGTACAAGGATACGAGTACAAAGGACCGAAGCCGGCAAGCGTCAGTGTGCGGCTAATCCGCCAGAGAAAAAAGCGATTCGACTTTCACGATCGCGTAGTCATCGGGAAAGGTGTGGATCGCTTGGACGAGCATCGACGTTCGTCGCGTTTCGACGTTGACGTAGCTCAGCGCACCGAGCGCCATTCTGCCGCTGGCATCGAAGAGGTGAAGCAATCCTTCGGTGGGCTCCTTGGTGAGCTGTTGTTGCACCATGAAGAACAAATCGGGTTCAACCGGTTCGAGCTGATAGTGGGTTCGGTAGGACACGCCGCGAGCGGTTGCCTGCTCGGTGCGACTTCCCCGGAGCGGGTTGCTGATCAAACAGCGCTTGGACGGCAGCGGCTGATGTGCGCTGGTCGCGACTTCACAAATGGTCACGGGTGCATTGGCGACGGATCGCCACGTGATCACATGTCCGCAGTTGGTGATGTCGACTTGTGCGTGATAGGCACTTCGTTCAATCCTCCGTGTGCGATGAACCTTGTAGAGCTCGGGATGAAGCGTACGGCTAAACACATGAAATGCGAGTTCAGCGACTTTTGGACGAACCGAAAGCACGGGCATATTCCGAAACCAGACTGTATCGAGTCCACGATACGACATCGCGAGACACAACACCAACGGTCAACAACCAAGGGGCACAACGCCATGGGAACGGCACCGCGACTCAACGCGAGCCAGCGATCTTCTCGATAGTCGAGTGGTCACCGCTTTTCCGATTCGAAGTGGTGTCCCAAGCACTCGGCAAACGACCGCATGTAAGTCATTATACGCGAGCGACGGAACACGGCTGAATAGCGTTTACCCGCGCGCGACAAAGAAAAGTTTTTTCCGCCATCGTGCGGGATTACCATTGACACCACTTACTCAGTAGCCACGCTCCGGCCATGGTCATTGTCATCGATAACTACGATTCTTTCACCTACAACCTCGTGCAGCGTTTGGGCGAAATTGATCGGGACATCGACATCCGTGTCTTCCGCAACGACGAAGTGTCCACCGAGGAAATTGCGTCCTGCGGTCCGTCGCGGCTTCTGATTTCCCCGGGGCCCTGTACGCCTCACGAGGCGGGTGTCAGCGTGGAGGCGATCCAGCATTTTGCGGGCAAGGTCCCGATCCTCGGCGTCTGTCTGGGGCATCAATCGATCGGGCAAGCTTTCGGCGGGACCATCGTCCGCACACCTGAGTTGATGCACGGAAAAACAGATCAAATTCGCCATGACGATGGCGGGCTCTTCGCCGGTCTGCAGAATCCCTTTGTCGCGACCCGCTACCATAGTCTTGTCATTGATCCGGATTCATTACCGGAATGCTTGGACACTTGTGCGTGGACCGACACAGGAGGCACTCGGCAG
>JBCBLJ010001057.1:0-2306 GCA_038520195.1 Planctomycetota bacterium | reverse complement strand
TCTTCGGTTTGGCTCGCGTTGGCCTGCGTCACGTGGTCCATCTGCGTGACCGCGGTGTTGACTTGCTCGATGGCGGTGAGCTGTTCTTGCGAAGCAGCGGCGATCTCGGCAACGATGTCGGTGACGCGTTTGACCGAGTCCACGATTTCGCCGAGCGTTTCACCAGACTTGTTCACGAGACTTGTACCGGTCTCAACCTTGCTCGCCGAGTCCTGAATGAGCGTCTTAATCTCTTTCGCGGACGAAGCACTTCGTTGAGCCAGGTTGCGGACTTCCGAAGCGACGACGGCGAAACCGCGACCCTGCTCTCCAGCCCGTGCGGCCTCGACGGCTGCGTTGAGTGCAAGCAGGTTGGTTTGGAACGCGATCTCATCGATCGTCGTAATGATGTCGGAAATCTTCTTGGACGAGTTGTTGATTTCCGCCATCGCTTCGACAGCGTCACCGACAACCGTGCCGCCCTTGGTCGCGATGTCGCGCGAGTTGTTGGCGAGGTTGCGTGCCTCTTGCGCGTTTTCGCTGTTCTGCTTGACGGTCGTCGTGATCTCTTCGAGACTCGAAGCGGTTTCTTCGAGGCGCGCCGCTTGTTGTTGTGCACCCCGCGAAATTTCTTCGGCTGCACTCGACATTTGCGTCGAAGCTGCGGCGACGGTGCCGGAGACATCCCGCACTTCGGTCAACGCATCGCGTACGGCGCTGACTGCCGTGCTGAGTGCCGTAGCGACTTGGCCAATGCCGTCGCTGCCGATGTTCGGGAACTCGACATCGAAGCGACCCGCGGCGATGTTGTTGACCACGCCGAGGACGGTCTCGACCTTGCGTTGAGTTTCCTCTTGCAGCACTCGCTCGGCTTCGCGTTTTTCCTCGATCTCCCGTTCCAATTCCAGCTTCTTGGTCACGTTTTCCATCGTGACCATCGTTCCGATGTGGTTCCGATCCGGATCGTGGACCGGGCTGATGATCATGTCGATGGTTTCCGGACCGATGGAGATCTGCGAAGTCATCGGCAAGCGGCTCGGGTCGCTGAGGATGCCGCGCTGGTGTGCCGGGTTCTTGTGGAAGATGTCCATCGTTTGGCCGATCATGTCCTCGACCTTAATGGGAAGGTACTCCTCGAGGCTCTTCAAAACCCGTTCAGCGACGGGGTTCATGTATTGGAGCCGGAACTCTCGGTCCGCAAAGACCATTGCGGGAGCGTGTTCCATCATCGCTCGAATTCGGGCATTCTCTTGCGAGGTACGGGCTTCTTCGGTGACGTCCGTCGCGAGTTTGATAACACGTGCGACGTTACCTTCGAGGTCTCGGACAGGGGTGTAAATCGCGTTGATGACGATCAAATCACCGCTCTTTCCGTAGCGTTCAAACTGGCCGGCTTGTGCGTCACCGCGTCCAAGCTCTTCCCAGAAACGACGATACTCGGGCGAGCCGGCGTACTCCCGGTCGACGAACATACGGTGGTGCTTGCCCCGGATTTCCTCGATGGAGTAACCCATCGCGCCGCAGAAGTTCTCGTTCGCGTCGAGGATCTCACCCTCGGGCGTGAATTCAATCACGGCTTGGGTTTGATTAATCGCGTCAAGCTTGCCATCAAGACGAAGTGCTTCGCTTTTGGCGGCGGTGATATCGCTCGCGTACTTGACGACCTTGAACGGCTTTCCGCTCTCATCAAAGACCGGGTTGTAGCTTGCCTGAATCCAAATCACGTTTCCGTTCTTGTCGACGCGCTTGAACTCACCAGACTTGAACTCGCCTTGGCCGAGTTGTTGCCAGAACTGGCGATACTCGGGAGTCGCGGCTTCTTTTGGGTCGACAAAGATGCGGTGATGCTGGCCTTTGATTTCATCCAACGTGTAGCCCACTGCGCCGCAGAAGTTGGCGTTGGCGTCGCGGATGGTCCCGTCGAGCTCGAATTCGATGACGGCGTTTGATTTGCCGAGCGCTTCAACTTGACCCCGGAAATCAGTCAAATCGGTTTTTGCTGCGGAAAAATCGCTCAGCAATGCCTGTAGTCCGTCGGCCAAATGCCCCACGGCATTGTCACCGGAAACCGGCATTTCCTGATCCCATTCGCCTTCGGCCGCTTGGTTGACGACCGTCATGAGCGATTCGACTTGACCAAGGACTTCTGACGCGGAATTGCCTCGAGTTTTGGACGACTTGCGGGCGCCGCCCTTCTTTTCCTGTGAAGTGGTCTCGTTGGCCATGTTCTTTTTGGTTGGTGTTGACGACATTGAAGGAGTGCCTTGAACTGAATGGGTGTGATTGGGTTGGAGGAAAGGTTGTCCTACGATCCGGTTTGAAGCGTC